>JAXDHC010000108.1:0-16740 GCA_034664705.1 Solirubrobacteraceae bacterium | reverse complement strand
GAGGGCCCCGCGGCCACGCCGTCGTCGTGCGTGATGTCGTAGTCCTCCTTCCAGGCCCAGCCCTCGTCGGACCACCACTCGCGGCGCACGTAGCCGCCGCCCTCGACGAAGCGCATCCAGGTCCCGTTCGTCACCGGACGCCGGGCGATGCGGAAGGCTCGGAGCTCGACGTCGCGCGCCGGGCGCTCGTTGTCGTAGGCGAACCCGCCGTCCACCGCGCCCATCCGGAAGGTCCCGGCGGGCACCGTGGCCCACTCCTCGGTCCCGTCGAGCGACGGGAGCGCCGGCTCGCCGGGCGGCAGGAGCGCGCCGAGCGCCATGGCCTGGCGCATCGTCTCCGTGTGCTGGAGCTCGTGGCGCACGACCATCTCGTGCAGCTCGGGGTCGGCGGGGCGGCCGTCGAGCAGCTCGAGGGCGCGCTCGCGGACGGCGTCCAGGTACGCGTGCGCGCCCGCCGTGTCGAGCAGCGGGATCTCGCCGCGCACCGCGCGCGGCGTCTCGAACGCGTCGTAGAGCGTCGCGAGCTCGGGGCGCAGCAGGGGCTCGCCGGCGAACCGGTGCACCAGCCACAGGTCCTCGTAGGCGGCGATGTGCGCCAGGTCCCAGACGAGCGGGCTCATGATCGGATCCACCTGGCGCTCGAGATCGGCGGGCCTCAGGTGGGCGACCATCCGCAGCGTGCGGTCGCGAACCAGGCGCATGGCGTCCACGATCGGGTCGCGCATGAGTCTCCGACCCTAGCGATCGGGGGCGCGCGGTGACGCCGGTCGGTCGGTCACCAACCCGATGTTGGCACGGCGCCGGGCCGTGCGCGTAGGGATATCCCCACCGTCGGACGCCGGGCGCCCGCATGGTCGCCCCGGTGGCGCGGCGTGAGACTGGCCCGTGCATGACCCCTCTCTCAAGGAGTCCCGAAGTGCACGCCAACACGTTCGCCGCGCGCGCCGGTCGCTGGAGCGCGCAGCACCGAAAGACCGCCATCTTCGGATGGATCGCCTTCGTCGTCGTCGCCTTCGTCATCGGCGGCGCCGTCGGCGTCAAGAAGCCGACGGAGTACATCGGCCCGGGCGAGTCCGGCCACGCCGACCGCCTCGCGACCGATCACTTCCCCAAGGACGCGGGCGAGAGCGTCCTCATCCAGGCCGCGAAGGGCGGCTCGGCGCGTGATGCGGCCGTCCGCAAGGCCGTCGACGACACGATCGCCGCCGTGTCCGGCAGGCCGAGGGTCGCCGAGGTGAAGTCGCCCTACGCCAAGGGCAACGAGACCCAGATCGCCAAGGACGGCCGCTCCGTCCTGGTGAACTTCAAGCTTCGCGGCGACACCGAGCAGACCGGCGACGCGATCGACCCGGTCGTCGCGGCCGTCGACCGCGTGAAGGCGCAGAACTCCCGCGTGTTCGTCGGCGAGTTCGGGAGCGCGAGCGCCGACAAGGCGCTGTCGAAGTCCTTCGAGGACGACTTCAAGAAGGCCGAGAAGCTCTCGCTGCCGATCACGCTGCTCATCCTCGTCGTCGCGTTCGGCGCGCTCGTGGCGGCCGGCATCCCGCTGCTGCTCGGCCTGACCGCGGTCATGGCCACGCTCGGGCTCGTCGCGCTGCCCAGCCAGATCGTCCCGATGGACGACATGATCAGCTCGATCATCCTGCTGATCGGCCTCGCCGTCGGCGTCGACTACACGCTGTTCTACCTGCGTCGTGAGCGCGAGGAGAAGGCGCGCGGCGCGAGCAAGCTCGAGGCCGTGCACACCGCGGCGGCCACGTCCGGCCGCGCCGTGCTCGTCTCCGGCTTCACCGTGATGGCCGCGATGGCCGGGCTGCTCCTGGCCGGCGACCGCACGTTCACGTCGCTGGGCATCGGCGCGATCATGGTCGTCGCCGTCGCGATGATCGGCTCGGTCACGGTCGTGCCGGCGATCCTCGCGGCGCTCGGCGACAAGGTCGACCGCGGCCGCATCCCGTTCATGCACCGCCTGCGGCGGAACGCCGCGCCCGGCGAGAGCCGCGTGTGGGGCGCCGTGCTCAACCGCGTCCTCAAGCGCCCGGCGCTGTCGGCCGGCCTGGCCGCCGCCGTGCTCATCGCGATGGCGATCCCGGCCTTCGGCATGCACACCGTGCAGACCGGCACCGACGATCTGCCCCGCAAGCTCGAGGTGATGCAGGTCTACGACCGCATGCAGGCCGCCTTCCCCGGCGGCGAGATCCCGGCCGTCGTCGCGATCGAGGCAACCGACGTCACCACGCCCGAGGTCGCCGCCGCGATCAAGCGGCTCGAGACCCGCGCCGCCGCGACCGGCACGATGAACGCCCCGGTCGACGTGTCGGTGAGCCGCGACAAGCGCGTCGCGCTGATCTCGGTCCCGATGAAGGGCAACGGCACCGACGATGTGTCGACCCGCGCGGTGGGCGACCTGCGGGCCGGCATCGTGGACGACACGGTGGGCAGCGCGCCGGGCGTCCGCCAGGCGTACGTGTCGGGCATGGCCGCGCAGTCGCAGGACTGGAACGACCTGATGAAGTCGCGCGCGCCGCTGGTGTTCGCCTTCGTCCTGACGCTGGCGTTCCTGCTGCTGCTCGTCACGTTCCGCTCGATCGTGATCCCGATCAAGGCGATCGTGCTGAACCTCATGTCGGTGGCCGCCGCCTACGGCGTCCTCGTGTGGGTCTTCCAGCACGGGCACCTCGAGGGGCTGCTGAACTTCGAGTCCAACGGCGGCGTCACGAGCTGGCTCCCGATGTTCCTGTTCGTGATCCTGTTCGGGCTGTCGATGGACTACCACGTGTTCATCCTCAGCCGGATCCGCGAGGCCGTCGATCGCGGCATGCGGACCGAGGACGCGGTGACGCACGGCATCAAGGCCACGGCGGGCACCGTCACGAGCGCCGCGATCGTCATGGTCGCCGTGTTCGGGGTCTTCGCCACGCTGAGCTCGCTCGACTTCAAGGAGATGGGCGTCGGCCTGGCCGTCGCGATCCTGATCGACGCGACGATCGTCCGGGCGGTGCTGCTGCCGGCGACGATGAAGCTCCTCGGCAAGTGGAACTGGTACCTGCCCAAGAAGCTCGACTGGCTGCCCGAGGTCGCCCACGAGCCGCACGTCGAGGGCGCGAAGGCGTAAGCGCCCGCCCGCACCCCCCGAAGCTCCCGAGCCCCGCGGCGCGCACGCCCGCGGGGCTCGCGGCGCGTCAGGGGCGCTTTCGGCGTCGCGCTCGCGCGGGTAGGACCCCGGCATGGGCCTCCTGACCTTCCTGATCATCCTCGCCGTCACCGGCCTGATCGTCGGCGCGCTCGCGCGCCTCGCGCTCCCCGGCCCGGACCCGATGGGCATCGGCATGACGATCCTCATCGGCCTCGCCGGCTCGTTCGTCGGCGGGCTGCTCATGCGCGCGATCACGGGCCGCGAGGGCGCCGGGATCGTCGTGGCCGTGGCCTGCTCGACGGCGATCGTCTACCTCATCCGCCGCTCGCGCGGCGGCGGCCTCACCGACCCGGGCGCCGGCGCGCGTCGACGGCGGCTCTGAGCGCGAGCGGGGGGCGCGCGGTCGCGCTTCTCTGGCGCGCCATGAGCGGCGACACGAACTGCTCATTCGCCCGGACCGGGGCCCGCCGCCGCCTGCGGCACGCCCCTCCCGGCATCACGGCGCCGCGGCGGGGCCCTCGTCGCCGGTCGCCAGCGGGCGGGTCGCGTCGTGGCTCCACTGCGACCACGAGCCCGGGTAGAGGCGCCCTTCGCCGAGGCCGGCGTGCTCGATCGCGATGAGGTTGTGGCAGGCGGTCACGCCGGAGCCGCAGTACGACACGACGGCGGCCCCGGGCTCGACGCCGGCGGCGGCGAGGCGGCGGCGCAGCTCGTCGACCGGGAGGAAGCGCCCGCCGGCGTCGAGGTTCTCGCGGCAGGGGAGGCTGCGCGCGCCGGGGATGTGCCCGGAGCGCGGGTCGATCGGGTCCTGCTCGCCGAGATAGCGCTCCCGCTGGCGGGCGTCGAGCACGACGTTGGCCGGGTCCGCGGCGTCGTCCGCGGAGGCGAGGCGCTCCGCCGGCCAGGGCACGGCGGTGAAGCGCGCGGGCGGACGGGCCGGCGCCGTGGTCTGGAGCGCGCCGTCCCAGGCCCCGAGGCCGCCGTCGAGCAGCGCCGCCGGGCGCCCGATCGCGCGCAGCATCCACACGAGGCGCGCGGCGATCACGCCGCCCGCGTCGTCGTAGGCGATCACGGTGTCGTCGTCGCCGATGCCCAGCTGCCCCATCCCCCGCGCGAAGACCTCCGGGGCGGGCAGCGGGTGGCGGCCGGCGGTGGGCGAGGCGTCCGCGGCGAGCCACGCGTCGAGGTCCACGAACACGGCCTCGGGCAGGTGCCCGGCGTCGTACGCGGCGCGGCCCGAGCGCCCGTCCAGGTACCAGCGCACGTCGGCGAGCACGACGTCGCCGCGGCGCGCGGCGACCCAGGCGGCGTCCACGACCGGAGGGATCATCCCGGCAACCTATCTCGGCGCGCGGGCCTGCTCCGAACGCTCACGCCTCGAGCAGCTCGGAGGTCTGCAGCCACGCCGCCTCGAGCTCGTCGCGCTCGGCCGTCAGTGCGCGCAGCTCGCCGGTGAGCTCGCCCAGCCGGGCGTGGTCGGTGGCGCTCGCCGCCATCTGCTCGTGCAGGGCCGCCTCGCGCTCGCCGAGCCGGTCCAGGGCGCGTTCCAGGCGCTGGACCTCCTTGCGCGCGGCGCGTGCGACCGCCCCGGGCGCCGCGGCCGCTCGCGGCGGCGCCGCCGCCGGCCCCGGCTCGGCGGCCTCCCGGCGCAGCGCGACGTACTGGTCGATCCCGCCCGGGAGGTGGCGGATCGCTCCGTCGGTCGTGAGCGCGTAGACGTCGTCGCAGACGCGCTCGACGAAGTAGCGGTCGTGGCTGACGATCACCAGCGTGCCGGGCCAGCCGTCGAGCAGGTCCTCGAGCGCCGTGAGCGTGTCGATGTCCAGGTCGTTCGTCGGCTCGTCGAGCAGCAGGACGTTGGGCTCGTCCATGAGCAGGCGCATGAGCTGCAGCCGCCGCCGCTCGCCGCCCGACAGGTCGCGGACGAGCGTCCGGGCGCGGTCGCCGCGGAAGCCGAAGCGCTCGCAGAGCATCCCGGCGGTCATCTCGCGCCCGTCGCTGACCGTGGCGCGTCCGCGCACGGCCTCCAGCGACTCGAGCACGCGCTGGTGGCCCGGCAGCTCGACGGTGTCCTGCGATAGGTGCGCGAGTCGGACGGTGGAGCCGCGCTGCACCTCGCCGGACGCCGGTTCGATCTCGCCGCCCAGGGCGTTGACGAGCGTCGTCTTGCCGGAGCCGTTGACGCCGACGAGCCCGACGCGATCGCCCGGCCCGAGCCGCCACGTCACCCCGCTGAGCACGTCGCGCTCGCCGAAGGTCACGGAGACGTCGACCGCCTCGAGCACCTTGTCGCCCAGGCGCGTCGACGCGAAGCGCATCAGCTCGGCGCGGTCGCGCGGCTCGGGCTCGTCCGCGATCAGGGTGTTCGCCGCCTCGATGCGGAACTTCGGCTTCGACGTGCGCGCGGGCGGTCCGCGCCGCAGCCAGGCGAGCTCCTTGCGCAGGAGCTGGCGCCGGCGGTCTTCCCGGGAGGCCTCCTGGCGGTCGCGCTCGGCGCGGGCGAGGACGTACGCGGCGTAGCCGCCCTCGTACTGGTGGATCGCGCCGTCGGTGACCTCCCACGTCGCGGTGCAGACCGCGTCGAGGAACCAGCGGTCGTGCGTGACGACGATCATCGAGCCCCGCCGGGCAGCGAGATGGCGCGCCAGCCAGTCGACGCCCTCGACGTCGAGGTGGTTCGTCGGCTCGTCGAGGAGGAGCAGCTCGGGGCCGTCGAGGAGCAGGCGCGCGAGCGCGATGCGGCGGCGCTCGCCGCCGGACAGCGAACCGATCGGCGTGTCCATGCCCTGCGGGAACCGCTCCAGCCCGACGCCCCCGAGCAGGCCGTCGAGCACGTCGCGGAACGCGCTGTCGGCGGCCCACTCGTGGTCGGCGAGCCCGCCGACGAGCTCCGCGCGGATCGTCCTGCCGGCGTCGAGCTCGTCGCCCTGGGCGAGCAGCGCGAGCCGAAGGGCCCCCGAGCGCGTCACGGCGCCGGCGTCGGGCGTCTCGTCGCCGGAGATGAGCCGCAGCAGTGTGGACTTCCCGTCGCCGTTGCGCCCGACGACCCCGATACGATCGCCGGCGGCCACGCCGAGCGTGACGTCGCGCAGCACCGACCGGCTGCCGTAGCCCTTGTCGACGTCCTTGAGGTTCACGAGGTTGCGAGCGACGGCCATCTCTCCTGCATCCTGCCGGATCGCGGCCGTCGCCCTCGCCGCCGGGCGAGGCGCGTCCCGCTACTCCCCGCGGGGTGGTCTGTCAAGACCAGTCAATCAGCGAGTGTTGAGTGCTAACACGGCATGGTGCATCGGCCCTCATCGCGCTAGCGTGCCGTAGGGGTCCAGCAAGAGCGCCCGGAGGCGCGCGCGCTCCCTCCGCATCTGGTGACCGGGTGCGGCGCGCGCGCGCCCCGGGCGTCCCAAACGGGGGCGTCAGGAGACGAGCGATTGGCCAATGCCAAGCAGGCCGGGTGCCTGTCGATGACCGTTCCGGCGCGCCGGGAGATGGTCGTCCCGCTGCGCCGGTCCGTCGGGGCGCTGGCGGCCGGGTGGGGCGCGAGCGACGACGCGCTGTGGCGGATCGACCAGGCGCTGTCCGAGGCCTGCACGAACGTCGTGCTGCACGCGTATCGCCGCCGTCCGGGCGAGCTGCAGCTCACCGCCGAGATCCGGGGCGACGTGCTGGGCGTGACCGTGGTCGACGAGGGCGTCGGCGCCGGCCGGCGCCGCGCCCACGGCAGCGGCGGGCTCGGGCTCGGCCTTCAGCTCATCGAGCAGCTCGCCGACACGCTGACGCTCGAGGCCGGCCCCGGGGTCCGCGGCACGGTCGTGCGGATGCGGTTCGGGCTGCGCGTCGCCGCCGGCGTCAGCGCCGTCGATCACGGGCACACCGCCCGGCGCCACGACGCTCGGCCTGCGCCGCGGCCCGCGGCTGCCGGTACTGCGCGACGAGCATGAGGTCGGTTCTGGGGCGAGACCGGCCGCGGCTCGATCATCAGCGGAGGTGACGGCGAGCGCCGTCGAGCCCGCCCCGCGACGCGGCTGCGCGCGATGACGGACGGCTACGGTGCCGGGCATGGACATGAACGAGAAGCCCCAGGTCGACGTCCCCGCCGACCAGCCGCCGTCGTACCAGCTCGAGCTCGACGACATCGTCGAGGGCGAGGGCGAGGAGGCCGTCGCCGGCCGTGTCGTGGAGGTCCACTACGTCGGCGTGTCGTGGAAGAACGGCAAGCAGTTCGACGCCTCGTGGGACCGCGGCGACACGTTCAAGTTCAAGCTCGGCAAGGGCCAGGTCATCCCGGGCTGGGACCAGGGCGTGCAGGGGATGAAGGTCGGCGGCCGGCGGCGCATCACGATCCCGCCGGACCTCGCGTACGGCAAGCGCGGCGCCGGCGGCGTGATCGGTCCCGACGAGACGCTCGTCTTCGTCGTCGACCTCGTCGACGTGCGCTCATGACGGCGTGACGGTCGTCGAGCTCGAGACTCCGCACGGGCCGGCGCGGGCGCACGTCCACCGTGCCGACCGCCCGGCCGGCGCGCTCGTGCTGGGCCACGGCGCCGGCGGCGGGGTGGCCGCGCCCGATCTCGTGACGGTGACCGAGGCCGCCCTCGACGCGGGCGTGGGCGTCGGCCTCGTCGAGCAGCCCTACCGGGTCGCCGGCCGGCGGTCGCCCGCCCCGGCGCGCCAGCTCGACGCGGCGTGGACGGCGGTCGTCGGGCAGCTCGTCGCCGGCCCGCTGAGCGGCCCGCCGCTGATCGTGGGCGGCCGGTCGTCGGGCGCGCGGGTCGCGTGCCGCACCGCGGCGGCCACCGGCGCGGCCGGGGTCCTGTGCCTCGCCTTCCCGCTGCACCCGCCGCGGCGCTCGGCGGACGCCCCGCCGAAGACGCGGCTGGCGGAGCTCGAGGCCGTCGAGGTGCCGGTGCTCGTCGTGCAGGGCGAGCGCGACCCGTTCGGCATGCCGCCCGCCGGCCTGCACCGCGACGTCGTCGCCGTCCGCGGCGACCACCGCCTCGCCGCCGACGGCGGCGCCGTCTCGGCCGCCGTGCGCGAGTGGCTCGCCCGCCTGCTCGGCTGAGCGGCGGTCCCTACGCGGCCAGCCGCGCCCGCAGCGCGCGCGGCGGCTGCGGATCGGCGGCGACGAGCTCGGCGGCCAGCGTGCGCAGGACCGAGAGCCGCTCCCCGGGGCGCAGCGAGAACGCGTACCGGTGCGCCGACGCCTCGTCGGTGAGGTCGAGCGCCCGGCGGTACTCGGGCGGCGCCACGCGGGCGAGCACGAGGCCGACGACGTACGCGTCGAGGTCCTCGGCCGGGAGGTCCGGCGCCGGGCGGCGGGGCGCGGGCGCCGGCGCGGCGCTGACGCTCGCGCGCCCACGGTCGCCCGGCGAGCCCGCGCCGGCACTCGACTCCCAGTCGCGCTGCTCGGCGTCGACGCCCTCGTCGCCGCGCTCGCCGCGCGACGCCGCCCATCGCGCCTCGTCGAGCTTGCGCGAGAGCTCCTCGTAGCCCTCCGGCTTCGGTGGCACGTACCCCACGCCGAGCTTCAGGGCGCCGCCGGTGATCTCGCCCTCGGCGTGCTTGCGCACCAGGTCCGACGCCGCCTCGGGCGACACGTCCCCGCGCGCGATCCCGCGGCGGACGACGTCGGCGACCGAGACCGACAGGTCGACCTTCTCGACGCGCTCGACGATCGCCTCCGGGAGGTCGAGGAGGCGCAGGGCCTTGCGCGTCCACGCCGTCGACGCGCCGACGAGCCGCGACACGTCCGCGGCGGTCAGCGACGGGTCCTCGCCCATGATCGCCCGCGCGGCACGGGCGAACTGGACCGGCTCGGGCTTGCGCTGGTGGAAGTGCTCGGCGAACTGCATCGTCAGGGCCTCGCGCCGCGAGATGCCCTCCACGACGGTGAAGCGCCAGTCCGACCGCTCGCCCTCGGCGTCGTCGAGGAGCTTCATCGCCGCGAAGCGCCGGCGCCCGGCGAGGAGCTCGTACGGGCGCTCGCCGTCGTCCGTCGCCCGCACGAGCGGCGGGTGCAGCAGGCCGGTCTCCTTGATCGACACGGCGAGCTCGTGGATCTCCGGCAGCGCGCCGACGCGCATGTTCGCCATCGTGCGCACCTGCGCGAGCGGCGCGGTCACGAGCGTGTGGGGCTTCGACGCGGTGTCGGCGAGCGGATCGCGGCGCAGCTCGGCGTCGCGCGCCTCGCGCTCGGCACGCGTGGCCTCCTCGCGCATCTGCGCGACCTGTTCCTCGGCGTCCTGGAGCTTGTCGACCTGTGACATGAGGGCGGGGATGGAAGCAGACGCATCGGCGGCTTCCCCGAAACGGGGTGCCGGCGGCTGACGAACTGCCCGCTCGGCACCCGCGGGCGGCGATCGCCGCCCGGCGTCAGGTCATGTTCCAGTGCCGGATGACGCGCACCTCGCGCTCGAAGCCGAGCACGGAGTACGACCCGGTCGTCAGGTAGAGCCGACCCCCGAAGCTCACGGGCTCCTCCAGCCATCGCGCGCTCAGGGCGCGCAGCACGTGGCCGTGGGCGAAGATCGCGACGTCGCCGTCGACCCGGAGGATCTCCTCGACGATCCGATCGCACCGCGACGCGACCTCTTCGGCCGTCTCGCCGCCCGGCACGCCGTCGCGCCACAGGTACCAGTCCGGTGCGGCCTCGCGGATCTCGGCCGTCGTGATGCCCTCGTACTCGCCGTAGTCCCACTCGAGCAGGTCCTCGCGCTCCTGCGCCGCGTCGCCGAGGCCGGCCAGCGCCGCGGTCTCGCGCGCGCGGCTCAGCGGGCTCGTCAGGACGAGGGCGAGCGACCGCCGGCCGATCACCGGCGCGAGCTCGCGGGCGCGCGAGCGCCCGGCGTCGGTCAGCGGGACGTCGGTCCGGCCCGTGTGCAGCCCGCCGCGAGACCACTCGGTCTCGGCGTGGCGGACGAGCCAGATCTCGTGCGCCGGATGGTCAGGCACCGAGGGCGGCGCGGTCGGCGATGACCTCGAGGCGGTCGCGCGCCAGGAGCGACGCGGGCACGTCGGGCTCGGGGCCGGCGAGGACGCGCGCCAGCATCGGGGCCTTGTCGGCGCCCGTGACGAGCAGGAGGATGCGCCGCGACTCGTTCAGCTTGTCCAGCGTGAGCGTCACGCGGTCCGGCGGGGGCTTGGGGGAGTCGTGCACCGCGACGGCGATGCCGGGCGCGTGGAGCATCGGATGCCCCGGGAACAGCGACGCGGTGTGGCCGTCGGGCCCCATGCCGTTCAGGGCGACGTCCAGCACGGTGCCGTCCAGCTCCTCCGCGTAGCGCTCGGCCGCGGCGTCGCAGCCGAGGTCGACGGCGAGCGGATGCCAGACGGCGTCCGGCGCGTCGAGCGTCCCGGTCGCCAGCCGGTGCGTCGACTCCGGGTCGTCGAGGGGCACGCAGCGCTCGTCGCCGTACCAGAGGTGCACGTCGCGCCAGTCGGGCAGCTCGGGGCCCAGGAGGCGGTAGACCTGGGCGACCGTCGAGCCGCCCGAGAGGGCGACGTGAGCCGCTCCGCGGACGGTGCGCGCCGCGTCGATCGCGGTGGCCATGACCTGCGCGGCGCGGGCCGCGGCCTCCTCGACGGTCTCCGCGCGCGTGACGACGGGCTCGGCGCTCATGGCGAGGACAGCTCCTGGCGACGGGCCGCCAGCAGCGGCTGCTCGCGCGCGACCTTCTCGTCGGCGCGGATGACGTGCATGACGGCGTTGATGAGGGCCAGGTGCGTGAACGCCTGGGGGAAGTTGCCGAGATGCCGGCCGGAGTGGGCGTCGATCTCCTCGGCGTAGAGCCCGAGCGACGAGGCGAAGCCGAGGAGCTTCTCGCACATGTCGCGGGCGCGCGCGGTCTCGCCGATCTCGGCGAGCGCGCTGACGAGCCAGAACGAGCAGATCGCGAACGCGCCCTCCTCGCCGACGAGCCCGTCGTCGGTCTCCTCGACGCGGTAGCGCAGCACGAGGCCGTGCTCGCTGAGCTCCTCGTCGATCGCGTTGACCGTCGCGATGACGCGCTCGTCGTCGGGCGGCAGGAACCGCACGAGCGGGATCAGCAGGCACGACGCGTCGAGGGCCTCGGTCTCGTAGTGCTGGCAGAAGACGCCGCGAGCGTCGACGGCGTTCGCGCAGATGTCGGCGTGGATCTCGTCGGCCGCCGCCTGCCAGCGCTCGGCGTTGTCCTCGGTCTGGCGCAGCCGCGCGAGCCGCGCGCCGCGGTCGCACGCGACCCAGCACATGAGCTTGGAGGACGTGAAGTGGCGCGGCTCGCCGCGCACCTCCCAGATCCCGCGATCGGGCTCGCGCCAGCGCTGGATCGCCTGGTCGACCTGCCGGCAGAGGATCTGCCACGTCGACTCGGCCAGGCCGTCGCGGGACTTCGTGTGCAGGTAGATCGAGTCCAGCAGGGCGCCCCAGACGTCGTGCTGGCGCTGCTCGTAGGCCCCGTTGCCGACGCGCACGGGACGGGCGCCCTCGTAGCCGGTGAGGTGGTCGAGCTCGCTCTCCGGCAGCTCGGTCTCGCCGCCGATCCCGTACATGATCTGCAGCTCGTCCTTGTGCGCCGCCGTGGCGACGTCGCGGATGAAGTAGAAGAAGTCGTTGGCCTCCTCGTCGAAGCCGAGCGTGTAGAGGCCCCAGAGCATGAACGTGGAGTCGCGGATCCACGAGTAGCGGTAGTCCCAGTTGCGCAGGCCGCCCGGCGTCTCGGGCAGCGACGTCGTCGCCGCGGCGACCATCGCGCCCGTCGGCGCGTACGTCAGCCCCTTCAGCGTCAGCGCGCTGCGCTGCAGGTACGTCCGCCACGGGTGGTCGGGGAAGTCGCCCCGCGACAGCCAGTCGTGCCAGAAGTCCGCGGTGTAGACGAGCCGGTGGTAGGCCTCGTCGTACGTGCGCGGCGGCGCGTGCTCGCTCCACGAGAGGGCGACGAACGCGGTGTCGCCGTCGCGCAGCGTCGAGCGCGCGCGGGCGCGGCCGCCCTCGAAGCCGAGCCGCAGGTCGGACGTCAGCCGCAGGCGGACGTCGTCGTCCTCGGCGCGCCCGACGGCGGCGTTGTAGCCCGGCCCCTCGTACTCCCAGCGCACCGCCTTGCGCCCGTAGTCGGGCTTCGGCTCGCACTCCATGTGCATCTCGACGTGCCCGTTGACGCAGCGCATCGTGCGCAGCAGGACGTGGTCGGCGTCGGTGTCCGTGGGCGAGCGCCGATGGGTCCCCGAGCGGTCGTCGTCGTGGTGCCACGGGCCGATGAGCAGCACGTCGCGGACGATGATCCAGCCGGTCCGCGTGCCCCACGTGGTCTCCATGACCATCGTGCCGGGCAGGTAGCGCCGGCCGGCGGGCACGCTCGTGTCGACCGGGGCCAGCTTGAACGCGCCGGCGTCGCGGTCGAGGATCGCGCCGAAGATCGACCGCCCGTCGAAGCGCGGCAGGCTCATCCACTCGACGTTGCCGCTCGGGGCGACGAGCGCGCAGACCTCGCAGTCGGAGAGGAACGCGAAATCCGCGATCGGCGGGAACGGGCTGCCGCCCAGGGGAACGTCGCCGACGACCTGTCTCATGCCGGGGTCAGCCTAGGGGACCATGCTCGTGGCCGCTGCGAGGGCGGGGGCGTACGTCGGGTCGCGCAGCAGCGCCTGGCGGATGCCCTCGCCCAGGATGCCCGGCTCGCCGCGCGAGGCGCCGAGGACCGTCCAGGTGCGCTCGTCGCCCTTCGCGTTGCGGTAGCTCGCCTTCAGCCCGCCCGGCCCGCGCTCGAGCGACAGCCAGCGCCCCGACGCGGTCTCGAGCGTCAGGCCGGCCAGCCCGCGGACCTGCAGGCCGCGGTCGGGCTGGAGGGCGATGCGGACGTCCTGGCGGCGCGTGTGGGCCGAGCCGGTGAGTGCCCCGCCGCGGACCATGAGCGGGCTCGTCCGCCAGTCGAGCCGGGAGGCGAGCCAGCCGACGAGCAGCAGCGCCGCCGCGGCGGACTCGGGGTGGTGGCGGACGGTCACGGCGCTGAACATGCGCAGGTCCGGCCGGAGGTGCGGCGGGTCGAACGTCGCCGCGACGCGCTCGCGCCACGGCGTCGAGCGCAGCCAGGCGAGGTCGACGACGTAGACGGCGTCGAGGAGGTCGCGGGCGCGCCCGAGCGCCTCGCGCAGCTCCGGCTCGTCGATCGAGTCGCGCAGGACGACCTGCCCGAGCGACAGGAGCGACTCGAGCGCCTCCTGGTGGCCGTGCGGCGCCCAGAGCACGGTCGGCAGGTCGGTGATCACGAGCGGGTCGACGATCGTGTCGAGGTGGGGGAGGTGGCGCGCGCCGATGTCCACGATCACCGTCTCGCGCAGCCCGGCGAACTCCCCGGGCCGCGGGTGTACGTCGGCGGAGATCGTCGCGACGGCGTCGATCTTCGTGCGCCCCGGCTCGACGGCGAGGACCACGGTGCGCGACGCGTGGTAGCGGCCGACCTGACGCAGGCGGTTGGCGATCTCGCCGCTCCACTCCTTGTCCACGATGCAGACGAGGTTCAGCGCGCGTGCCGGGACGTAGCTCGCGTTCTCGGCGTGGAGCTTCGAGAGCATGTCGCGCAGCGCCGCGTCGATGTCGCCGGGCGACGTCGACTGGGCGCTCCACACCATGTCGTTCACGCCCGGCATGGCCTTCCCCGCGTCAGATCGTGCGCCACTCGTCGTCGCCGACGAGGAGCGCCTCGATCTCCTCGGGGCCCTGCGAGCCCGCGGCGTACTGCGGCAGCGGTCCCGGCATCTGGCCCCACGCCTGCACGATCGGGTCGCAGATCCGCCACTGGGCCTCGACCTCGTCGTTGCGTGTGAACAGGGTCGCGTCGCCGCGCATCGCGTCGAGGATCAGCCGCTCGTAGGCCTCGGGGGACTGCGACAGGAACGTCGTGCCGTAGAGGAACTCCATGTGCACCGGCCGGATGCGCATCCGGGTGCCGGGGATCTTCGCGGCGAGCGACAGCGAGACGCCCTCGTTGGGCTGGAGCGTGAGGATCAGCTGGTTGGGGCGCACGCCGATCGACCCGTCCTGGGCGAAGCCGAGGTGGGGCACGGGCTTGAGCGTGATGGCGATCTCGGTGAGCTTGCGCGCCATCCGCTTGCCGGTGCGCAGGTAGAACGGCACGCCCGCCCAGCGCCAGTTGTCGACCTCGAGGCGCAGCGCGGCGAAGGTCTCCGTCGTCGAGTCGGCCGGCACGCCGTCCTCCTCGAGGTAGCCCGGAACCTCCACGCCGCCCACCACGCCCCGCGCGTACTGGGCGCGCACCGCGATCCCCGGCACCTTGTCGGGCGTCGGCGCCGGGATCGAGTGCAGGACCTTGACCTTCTCGTTGCGCACCTCGTCGGCGCTGAAGTCGACCGGCGGCTCCATCGCCACGTGGCAGAGCAGCTGGAGCATGTGGTTCTGGATGAGGTCGCGCAGCGCGCCGGCGCTGTCGTAGTAGCCCGCGCGCGAGCCGATGCCGATGTCCTCGGCGGCGGTGATCTGGACGTGGTCGATGTAGTTGCGGTTCCACAGCGGCTCGAACATGCCGTTGGCGAACCGGAACGCCAGGATGTTCTGGACGGTCTCCTTGCCCAGGTAGTGGTCGATGCGGAAGACCTGGGACTCGTCGAAGACCGACAGGACCGTGCGGTTGAGGTCGAGCGCCTCGCCCAGCGTCGTGCCGAAGGGCTTCTCGATGATCACCCGCACGTCGGCGTTCTCGCAGCGGCTCAGCCCGTGCTCGCCGAGCTCGCCGACGATCACGGGGAAGAAGGTCGGCGCCGTCGAGAGGTAGAAGCAGCGGTTCAGGCGCTGGTTGGCCTCGTGGTCGAAGGCGTCGAGCGCCTGGTGCAGGCTGCCGTAGACGCGCTCCTCGTCGAAGCTGCCGGAGACGTAGCGCGCGTTGGCGAACAGCTGCTGGAGGACGTTCTCGTCGGGCGGGCGGCGGGAGAACTCGCGCACGGCCTCCATGGCCATCGTGCGGAACGCGTCGTCGCTCATCTCGCTGCGCGCGACGCCGACGAGGTTGAAGCGCTCCGGCAACGCGCCGTCGTGGGCGAGGTTGTAGATCGCCGGCAGCAGCTTGCGCTTGGCGAGGTCGCCGGTCGCCCCGAAGATCGCGACGTTGGTGGGGTGGACCGGGAGGCGCTCGAGGCCCTCGACCAGCGGGTTGTCGGGGAGCGTGTCCGGCGTGGTCGCCGCGGCCGTCACAGCAGCCTCCGGATCCGCTCGGCGAGCTCGCGCAGCCCGGCGGCGGCGTCGCCGCCCTGGAGGGTGACGCGCTCGGCCGGGCGGCCCTTCGCGCGGAGCGTGTCCAGGTCGCCGATCGCCTGGGCGTGCTTGAGGCGGTTGAACGTGTAGCCCGCCTCGGGGATCTCGACGTCCGGCTCGGCGTCGTGGACGAGCTGCAGGAAGTGACCGACCGGCGGGCCCCCCTTGTGCAGCTGGCCCGTCGAGTGCAGGAAGCGCGGCCCGTAGCCGAACGTCGTCGCGGCGCGCCGGGCGTCGCGCACCGCCGTGCGCAGCTCGCCCACCGCGGCGTCGACGGCCTCCGACGGCGCCAGGTAGCCCATGATCGCGAGGTAGTGCGGGGCGGCCACGTCGCCGAGCAGCGCGCGCAGCGCATCGTCGTCGGCGTCGGCCTGGTCCTCGCGCCACTCGTCCAGCACGCGCGTGGTGGCGTCCTTGGCCTCCTGCACGTTGGGCTGGTCGAACGGGTTGATGCCGAGCACCCAGCCGGCGACGGCCGTCGCGAACTCGGCGAAGAAGAACAGCCGGCCGAGGTCCGTGGGCCCGTGGATCGTGCGGATGATCACGGGGTGCCCGGCGCGGGCCAGGGCGTCGACCTTCTCGTCGAGCTCGGAGCTCGGCGCGTCGACGTGGCGCAGGTACATGAACGTGCGGTCCTGGCCGTAGCTGTCCGGGTCGCCGAGCGGCTCGTCGACCACCGGCAGGATGCCCTTGCCCTGCTTGCCCGTCGACTCGGCGATGAGCTGCTCGACCCACAGGCCGAAGCTCCGCAGCGGCGCGTCGACGACGTAGGTCAGCTTGTCGCGGCCGGCGAGCGCGAGCTCGCCCCACGCCAGGCCGAGCCACAGCCCGCTGTTCGTGTTGGCCGAGTCGAACGTGAGGCAGTTCTGCATCGCCACGCCCGCCCGGTCGAGGATGCCCTCGACGTCGGCCCCCATCAGCGCCGCGGGGACGAGGCCGAAGAACGACAGCGCGCTGTAGCGCCCGCCGATCTCGGGGTCGTTGAGGAACGTGCGGCGGAAGCCGTGCTCGCTCGCCAGGTCGGCCAGGCCCGAGCCGGGGTCGGTGATCGCCACGAACTGCCGGCCCTCGGCGCGGAGCGACCAGAAGTGGCGGAACAGCGAGAGCGTCTCGATCGTGCCGCCGGACTTCGTGGAGACCAGGAACAGCGTGCGCTCCAGCTCCACGCGCTGCTCGACGTCGCGGATGGCCCCCGCGTCGGTCGAGTCCAGCACGTGCAGGTGCGGCCAGCCGTCCTGCTCGCCGAAGCTCTGGCGGATGACCTCGGGGGCCAGCGACGAGCCGCCCATGCCGAGCACCACCACGTCGGCGAAGCCCTCGGCCCGGATCTCCTCGGCGAACGCGGTGAGGTCGTCGACCTCCTCGA
>JAXDHC010000107.1:0-3754 GCA_034664705.1 Solirubrobacteraceae bacterium | reverse complement strand
GAGCGCGGCCATGGTGAAGCTCGTCGAGCCCTGGCAGTGGACGACGGCCTTCAGTCGGTCGGCGCCGGTCTCGTCGAGCACGGCGCCGACGAGCGCCGGGTGGTCGTGCACCGCGACCTCGTCGAGCGTGTACTCGCACGTGTCGAGGTCGATCGACCCGCGCCAGCTCTCCAGCCACACGTCGTGACCGGCCTGCAGCAGCGCGTCGACGAGTGTCGTCCGCAGCGGCGGTGTGTAGAAGAGGTTCGCCCGCACGCCGGTGCCGTGGGCGAGCAGCACCGGCCCGCGGTGCGCGGCCGGGCCGCCGGCCCGGCGGACGTGGTGCAGCGTCAGGAGCCGCCCGTCGCCGGCGCGGACGGGCAGGATCCGGCGCTCGAGGCCGGGGCGCTCGGGCACCTCGTGCCATTCGCCGGCGGCGAAGCCCTGGAACGGCTCGGTCCCCGGCCGCGGCGACGGGAAGTCGGCCTGGCCCTCCTGCGCGCGCCCGGCGTAGACGCGGGCGACGCGGCCGGCGAAGAGGCGCGCCCAGCGCGCCTTGGCCAGGAGCCGGGCGCCCGGCCCGCCGCCGTGGGCGTGGATGGACAGGAGCAGCCGGCCGAACCCGGCGGGGGTGACGCGCAGCACGCCGGTCGCCAGGCGGCAGTCGCGCTCGTCGGCGTCGACGTGCCCGGCGTAGAGCCGGGTGAACAGCGTCGACGTGTCGGCCCACGGGTCGTGCAGGACGTCGTCGCGGACGTCCTTGAAGCCGAGCAGCGTCACCGGCCGCCCGGCCGCGTCGCGCAGGTGCAGGCGGTAGTCCATGCGGCGATGGCGCGGCCCGCCGGCGTCGACGAGCAGGTTGAACGACCCGGCCTCGACGGCCAGCCGGCCGCCGAGCCCGTCGCAGTCCACCCACCCCGTGCACGTCGCCTCGTGGGCGGGGTCGGCGACGAAGGCGTCGACGTCGTCGATCGTCACGTCGAGGCCGAAGGCGCACCGGCTCCCGACCTCCCGGCCGCCGATCCAGCCCTCGTTGAAGTCCTCGGCGCCGAAGTCGACGAACCCGGCGAGCCCCTCGCTGTAGGTGATCGCCGTCACGTCGCGGCGATCCCCGCGGCGATGCGCTCGGCCAGCGCGGCGATCGTCAGGCTCGGGTTGGCGCCGACCGGCCCGGGCATGATCGAGCCGTCGGCGACGTAGACGTTCTCGGCGCCGAAGACGTGCCCGAGCGAGTCGACGACCCCCTCGCGCCCGTTCGCGCCCATCGCGCAGCCGCCGAGCGGGTGGACGGTCACGAGGCGCTGGAGGCGGCCGCCCGGGCGCCACGGGCGCCCGCCGAGCGCGCGGGCGATCGCCCCGCCGGTGGCCTCCAGGCCCTCGAAGTACGCGCGCGACGGCGCCTCGCGCCAGCTCAGCTGGAGCTCGTCCCCGTCGACCGTCATGCGCCCGTCGGGGATGTCGCGGCCCATGCCGAGGAACGGCATCATCGCCGCCGACTCGCGCGTGCTGCCGAAGCCCTCCGCGAGGACGCCGCCCAGGTTCGTGTCACGCCGCCCGCGAAGCCGCGCGCCCAGGCGCCGCCACAGCGTGCGGCGCAGGCGCCAGAGGTCGGCGGGCGCCTCGGCCGCCTGCCACAGCCACTCGGTGCCCACCGGCGCGCCGGCGTCCTGCAGGAAGAAGCCGCGGCCGCTCGGCGAGCCGGCGTCCCCGACGCGGACGCTCGCCGTGATCGTCGGGCCGTACGACGGGTCGAGCCACCGGTCGGCGCCGCGGACGAACAGGAGCACGTCGCCGTTGGCGCTGAAGCCGGTCCCGAGCCGCGGGCTGAGGCGCGGCAGGCCCGCCCGGTTGCGCAGCAGCAGGCGCGTGCTGCCGAGCGTCCCGGCGGCGAGCACCACCGCGCCCGCATCGACCTCGCGCTCGGGCTCGTCGGTGGGGTCGAGCAGCCTGTCCGGGTGGCCGGCCTTCGCCGCGAGGTGCTGGCGGTAGCGCAGCGTCCAGCGCCCGTCGCCGCGCGGGTGCATGAGCGTCGCCTCGCAGCAGGTGCGGATCTCGGCGCCGGCGGCCTGCGCCGCGCTGAGGTACGTGAAGTCCAGCGTGTTCTTCGAGCCGAACTGGCAGCCGACGCAGCACTCGCCGCACAGCCGGCACGTGAACCGCGGCGCGCCGTGCACGTTGGGCTGGGGCGGCAGCGGCGCCCCCGGGACCGGCGGGGCCCCGTCGCCCGCCGCGAACGTGACCGCCAGGTCGGGCCGGAACGCCTCGAGGTCCAGCCGCGCGGCGGCGTCGAACACCGCGGCCGTCTTCGGCGTGGAGGCGTAGGGCTCGAACTCCGTGGGATACGGCGTCGCCCCCTGCATCGCCTCGACGGTCTCGTAGTGCGGCTCGAGGTCGGCGTAGGAGATCGGCCAGCGCTCGTGCTCGTCGTCGACGAAC
Source organism: Solirubrobacteraceae bacterium (assembly GCA_034664705.1). Lineage (GTDB taxonomy): Bacteria > Actinomycetota > Thermoleophilia > Solirubrobacterales > Solirubrobacteraceae > JAOPZW01. Next base: position 1,339 of record JAXDHC010000107.1, on the reverse strand, counting down.
GTCTCCTCGTCCTTGCGCAGCATGACGTTGGCATAGATGAGCGAGCCGCCGCCGAGGCCGCTCGAGACGATCGCGTCGAGGCCCGAGAAGCTCGAGACGTCCCAGAGGCCGTGCAGGCCCGAGCGTGGGCGCCAGAACCCGTCGGAGCGCACCTCGCGCGGCGTGCGCGGGAACGACCCCGGCGGCCACGGCTGCCCGCGCTCGAGGACGAGCACGCGCCGCCCGGCCTGGGCGAGCCGGCAGGCGGCGACCGATCCTCCGAATCCCGAGCCGACGACCACCACGTCGAAGCGCTCGGCCGTCGCCTCAGCCGCCATCGACCTGCCAGGTGACCGGGTGGCGGGGGTCGGGCTCGTAGCGGCAGAAGTAGCCCGTGTGGACCGTGGTCCCGAGCTCGCGGCCGAGGCTCGCGTCCTCGGCGGCGATGCGGCGGATCGCCCCGCGGACCGCGCGCGTGACGTTGACCCGCGCGCGCTCGGCGTTGGAGGCGGCGCGGCGGTCGCGGCCGCCGAGCCCGACGGCGGACGACAGCTCGCGGGCGATGAACTCCATCTCCTCGCGGGCGCGCGCGGCGCGCTCGGGATCGTTGAACGCCTCGGCCTCCTCGATGTCGGCGCGCAGGTCCTCGAGGCGCGTGCGGTACTCGCGCTTGGCCTGGGGATCGAGCAGCGCGCCGGCGTCGCCGGTGCCCGCCTGGCGCGCCTCGAGCCCCTCGCCGGCGGCCGCGGCCCCGGAGCGCGCGTCGGGCGCGGCGGCGCCCTCGGCCGCGCCGACGATGTCGACCGCGTGGAACTCGACGCCCGGGTGGCCCAGCAGCAGGGCGAGGTGGCGCAGGCCCTTGGCGTCCTTGACGTACAGCGTGCGGCCTTCGTAGCCGATGCGCCACACATCGCCCTCGCGCCGCAGCGAGGCGCCCGTCCCCGCGGCGCCGGCGGGCGCCTGCGTGGACTCCGCGACGGCGACGCCGGGGCCGCCCGCGGGCGCGCCGACCAGCTCCTCCACGCGCTCGAGCTGGTCGCCGATCACCGGCACGCCGATCGCGGCGGATCGCTCGCGCGCCTCGGCGAGCAGGCGGCCGGCCGCCTCGGCGTCGCCGGGCTTGTTGCGGCGGCCGAGGATGCGGGCCTCGTCGAGCGCGAGCAGCGCGAGCGTCGGGCCGAGGCTCAGCCGCTCCGCGGCCTCGCGCGCCGCGCGCATGTACGCGCGGGCGGCGTCCCAGTCGCCGCGGGCCGCGGCGCAGAGCCCGAGGTAGCGCGTCACGGGGCCGCCGAAGATGCCCTCGGGCGAGACGACGTTGCGCTGCGCGAAGGGCTCGAGCAGCTTCTCGACCTCGGCGGCG
>JAXDHC010000106.1:0-3416 GCA_034664705.1 Solirubrobacteraceae bacterium | reverse complement strand
CCGCGGCGGTCGGCGCCGGGCTCGCCCTCTCGGGAACGGTGATGCAGGCGATCACCCGCAACCCGCTCGCCGACCCGTACCTTCTCGGGTTGTCGAGCGGGGCATCCCTCGGCGCCGTCGCCGTGATCCTGCTCGGCTTCGGCCTGATCCTTCCCGTTGCCGCTTTCGCCGGCGCCCTCGCCGCGCTGCTCGCCGCCCCGGCCCGCGCGACGCTCGACGCAGCCGGCCTGAGCGATCAGCGCCCGGACGTGTTCGCCGACGCGCGCATCAGCTCGCTCGGCCTGACCGGCGCGCGCCTCGTCGTGCGCTGGGACGCCGCGCTCGCCGACCCCGCGCCCGTGGACCGCTGGCTGGCGGCGGCCGCCGCGCGGCGGCTCGAGCCGTTCGTCGTCTTCAACCGCACCCCTGGCGAGCGCTGCCCGTCGGCGCCGTGCGTCCTGCCGAGCGTCGACGCCTACGCCGCCGCCTTCCGCGCCTTCCGCGCACGCTGGCCGCAGGTCACCACGTTCGCGCCCTGGAACGAGGCCAACGTCCGCAGCCAGCCACCGGCGTCCGACCCGCGGCGCGCCGCGCAGTTCTACAACGTCATGGTCGGAGCCTGCCCGAGCTGCACCGTGCTCGGCGCCGAGGTCCTCGACAGCACCGACGCGCCGGCCTACCTGCGCGCGATGCTGCCCGCGATGGCGTCCATGCCGACGGCCTGGGGCGTCCACAACTACGAGGACGTCAACCACGCGCGCACGACCGGCACGGACCCGATCCTCGCGGCGGTCCCCGGCGCGATCTGGCTCACCGAGGCCGGTGGCCTCGTGCAGTACATCGACGGCCGCGGCCGGTACGTCTACCCCTACGACGAGCAGCGCGCCGCCCGCGCCCAGACCTTCCTCTTCGACTACGCCGAGGCGCACCCGGACCGCGTGCGGCGCGTGTACCTCTACAGCTGGCGCAGCGGCGGCCGCACCGACCCGTTCGACACCGCGCTCCTGCGCGCGGACGGCACGCCGCGCCCGTCGTACTTCATCTCCGCCACGCGCCTCGCTCGGCTCCTGCCCGCGGCGGCCGCGCCTCCGGCGGCGCGCATGCCGTTCCCGTTCCAGCTCATGAGCCGCCGCGTGCGCGGGGCCGCCGCGGGGCGGTGCTCGGCCCGTTCCGGTGCGTCGCGGCCCGCAAGAGCCGCTGTACGGGCCGGCTCGTCCTGCGCCGCGCGGGGCACAGGAAGCCGCTCGGCGTGCGGGCGTTCACGGTCCGGGGCCGGCGCACCACGCGCCTGACCGTCCGCGTCGGCCCGCGCACCCGCGCGCGGCTGCGCCGCGGCACGGCCGGCAAGCTCCTGCTCGAGGCGCGCGTGACGAAGCCGCGCCGCGCGCTGCGGGCGTGGGCGGACCTGCGCGTCGTGCGCACCCGGCGCCGCTGAGCGGCGCGCGCGCTCGCCGCGGCCGGACGGCGTTTCCGCGCGGCGGTCACGGGTAACCGCCCGGCCGGTGAGCGATTCCTTCGCCTCGACGATCGCGACCGCGTACGCCACGGAGGGTGCGGCGCTCGACCTCGGCCGCGCGGTGCTCGACGGCACCGTGTACCCGGACGCCGCCGTGCGCGTGCCGCTGGCGACGCTCAACCGCCACGGCCTGATCGCGGGCGCGACGGGGACGGGGAAGACGAAGACGCTGCAGGTGATGGCCGAGCAGCTCTCGGCGGCCGGCGTGCCCGTGCTCGTCGCCGACGTCAAGGGCGACGTCTCCGGGCTGGCGGCGCCGGCCGAGCCGGGCGGCCCGGCCGAGCGGCGGATGGCCGACCTCGGCCTGCCGTTCGCGCCCCGGGCGCATCCCGTGGAGTTCCTGTCGCTCGGCGGGCTCGGCCCCGGCGTGCCGGTGCGCGCCAACGTCTCGGATTTCGGGCCGCAGCTGCTCGCCAAGGTCCTCGGCGCCAACGAGACCCAGGAGGCGAGCCTGGCGCTCGTCTTCCACTACGCCGACACGCACGGGCTCCCGCTCGTCGACCTGGCGGACCTGCGCGCGCTGCTCACGTTCCTGGACTCGGACGCCGGCCAGGCCGAGCTCGAGGGCATCGGCGGCCTGTCGAGCCAGACCGTCGGCGTGCTGCTGCGCTCGCTCGTCGGCCTCGAGACCGGCGGCGGCACCGAGTTCTTCGGCGAGCCGCAGCTCGACGTCGCCGACCTCATGCGCACGACGCAGGACGGTCGCGGGGTCGTCTCGTGCCTCGAGCTCGCCGCCGTCCAGGACATGCCGGCGCTGTGGTCGACGGCCCTCATGTGGCTCGTCGCGGAGCTGTTCGAGTCGCTCCCCGAGGCGGGCGACCTCCCCCAGCCGAAGCTCGTCGTCTTCCTCGACGAGGCGCACCTGCTGTTCGCCGACGCGACGAAGCCGTTCCTGGAGGCCGTGGCGCGGACGGTGCGCCTCATCCGCTCCAAGGGCGTCGGCGTGTTCTTCGTCACCCAGCAGCCCACCGACATCCCCGACGACGTGCTCGGCCAGCTCGGCGCCCGCGTGCAGCACGCGCTGCGCGCGTTCACGCCCAACGACGCCAAGGACCTGCGGGCGACGGTCTCGACCTATCCGCGCTCGGAGCACTACGACCTCGAGACGCTGCTCACGTCGCTCGGCATCGGCGAGGGCGCGGTGACGCTCCTGTCCGAGTCCGGCGTCCCCACGCCGGTCGTCCACACGCGGCTCGTGGCGCCGTCGTCGCGGATGGGGCCGGCCGACGACGTCGACGGGGCCGCGCGGGCGTCGGCGCTCTGGGCGCGCTACGGCGAGCGCACGGACCCGCAGAGCGCGCGCGAGCTGCTCGCCGGCCGGCTCGAGGCGGCGGCCGGCGGCGGGGAGGAGGCGGAGCCGGAGCCCGCCGAGATGGAGCGCGTGCCGCTCCCGGAGGGGATGCGGACGCCGCGCCGCCGGACATCGCGCCGCCGCGCGCCGGCCCCCGCCAAGAGCACGCCCGAGGCGATCGGCGACTTCCTCGGCTCGCGTCAGGGCCGCACGCTGCAGCGCGAGATCGTGCGCGGCGTCTTCGGGCTGCTGCGCAAGCGGCTGTAGGCCCGCCCGCGGGCTTGCCCCGCGCCGGCCGGCGGCGTACGGTCGTTCCGCACTCACCACTCAGGAGGATCCCGTCATGAGCTTCCGCCGCGGAACGGGCGACGACGCGCCGCCGCCACCGAGCGGCCTCGTCGGCGACCACGCCGACAAGCTGCATCACGTCCAGGCGATGGTGCACGACGAGGACGAGCGGCCGAGCCGCGAGGACCGCGGCTACGGCAGCACGATCTTCACGCGGCCACCGGTGCCGCTGCCGCGGTTCCTGCGCGGGCGCAAGCGCTCGTAGCGCCTGCGCGACGGGCCCCACGATCGCCGAGTGGTCACTTCTTGTCCTTCAGGGACAGAAAGTGACCACTCGCCCGC
>JAXDHC010000105.1:0-4591 GCA_034664705.1 Solirubrobacteraceae bacterium | reverse complement strand
ACGCCGGCCTTGATCGAGTTCATCATCTTCATGACCTCGATCAGGCACACGACGGTGTCCGCCTCGACCTTCGAGCCGACGTCGACGAACGGCGTGTCGCCCGGGGAGCTGGCGCGGTAGAAGGTGCCGAGCATCGGCGCCTCGATGGCGGCCGCCCCGCCGTTCGGGGAGGCGCCGTTGGCGCCCGTCGCCGGGACGGCGGGCGGGGCCGCGGCGGGTGGCGCCGCCGGCGCGGGCGCGGGGCCGGCGGCCGCGGCGACCGGGCGCGCCGGCGGCTCCTCCATCGGCGGAGCGCCGCCGCGCCGGACGTGCAGCTGGAAGTCGGGCATCTCGATGCGCAGCTCGTCGAGCTGGGACTCGTCGATGATCCGCAGGATCTCGCGGACGTCCTCGTCGGTCAGGCCCATGCTCAGCCCCGGTCCTTCTTCTCGTCGGCGGCCGCGCCGGCGACGCCGAACGTGCCCATGATCATCGAGAGGGCCGAGGCCGCCGGCGCCGGCGCCTTCTCGGCCGCCGGCGGCCGGCCGGTCGCCGTGACGGGACGCGACTGCACCACGAACAGGCTCGCGGGCACCGTTCCGGTGCGCGCGATCGCCCACTCGATGTCCTGGTGGCCGCCGAAGAAGCGCTCGACCCGGCGCCCGACGTCGGCGAGCTCGCGCAGCTCGTCCTCGCCGAGGCAGGCCTCCGCCTGGCGCGCCTCTTCGACCGGCACGCACACCGTGCCGCGGCTCGCCTCGTCGGGGCGGTACTCCAGGTGCTTGGCGTTGACGGTCCGGCGCACGACCTCGCGCGTGACCTTGCTGACGTGGTACTCGTCGGGCGTCACCTCGCCGCCCACGACGGCGAGGCCGAGGCCCCAGCTCGCGTTGACGGCGACGATGCTCGGATCGCCGCTGAGCGGGCTGCACGTGAACATGACGCCCGAGACCGCGGCGTCGACCATGAGCTGGACGGTCACGCCCATCGCCGGCACGACGCCGGCATCGGCGATCTTCGCGCGGTAGGTGATCGCCGGGGCGCTGTAGAGGCTGGCCCAGCAGTCGCGGACGGCTGCGCAGACCGCATCGACGCCGCGCACCCACAGGTAGGTCTCCTGCTGGCCGGCGAACGTCGCCTCGGCGCTGTCCTCGCCGACCGCGCTCGAGCGCACCGCCACCGCCGGCTCGTCCTCGCCCACCTCGGCGGCGAGCGCGGCGTAGTGCGCGCCGATCGCGCCGCGGACGTCCTCCGGGAGCGTCACGGCGCGCATGGCGCCGGCGACCGCCCGCGACGCCGCCTGCACCGCGTCGACGTCGGCGAGGTCGAGGCCCGCGAGCGCCGCGTCCACCCGCGCGCGCAGGCCCGCCTCGTCGAGGAAGGCATGGAACGCCGACGTCGACACGGCGAAGCCCGGCGGCACCGGGATCTCCGCCGCGATCAGCTCGCCGAGGCTCGCGCTCTTGCCGCCGAAGCGCGCCTCGTCGCCGCTGCGCAGGTCGGCCAGCGGCCGGGTGTGCGTGTCCGTCGCGACCACCGTCACGATGCCTGGTCGCCGTCGAGCACCGTCACGGTGCCCGCCGTCCCGTCGACGCGGACGCGCTGGCCGGTCCGGATCCGCGCCGTCGCGCGGCCGGTGCCCACGACGGCCGGCAGGCCGTACTCGCGGGCCACGATCGCCGTGTGCGACATCACGCCGCCGATGTCCGTCACGGTCGCGGCGATCCGGCTGAAGATCGGCGCCCACGCCGGCGAGGTGCTGCCGCAGACGAGGATCTCGCCGTCGCGCACGGTGCCGATCTCGTCGACCGTCCTGACCACGCGCGCGAGGCCCTCGACCGTGCCGGGCGACGCGGGCGAGCCGCGCAGCTCGGCCCCGTCGCTGTCCTGCGCGCGCGCCCACTCCTGCAGCCGCGCGGGCGTGATGCCCCACAGCATGACCGTGATCGGGTCGTTGGCGGCCTCGGGCATCGTGCCCAGCGCCGGCGGCGGGGTCCAGTCGGCGAGCTTCGCGAGCAGCTCCTTGCGCCGCGCGACCATCGGCGGCCAGTGGTGCGGCCCCATCGGCAGGCCGCCCGAGGCCCAGTGCAGCACGAGCTCCTCGAGCGCCTGGGCGGCCTCGTGGCGCGACAGGTGGAAGATGTCCTCGGAGTCCTCGAGGTAGCCGTTCCTCGCCAGCAGGGCGCCGAACTCGCGGAGCTTGTTGTACCAGCGCGTCAGGAACCAGTAGTCGCAGAAGAACTTGTGCTCCTCGACGTACGGGAAGACGGTCCGCGACAGGCCGAGCAGCTCCTGGAAGGCGCCGCGCTGCTCCTCGCCGAGCAGCTCCGCGTAGCCCTCGGCGAGGCGGTCGCGCTCGCGCGCGAGCTCCTCGGTCGGGCGCTCGATCTCGCGGCCCTCGGCCAGCGCGCCGATGTGGCCGGCGATCGAGGCGTACGGGATGCTCGGGTCGTCGTACCAGCTGCGGTAGTAGTGGTACAGGCCGTCGCCGGTGCCCATGTTGAACCACGGGTCCTTGACCTTCTCGAGCTCCTCCAGCCAGCGGCGGCCCTCGTCGCTGCGGGCCAGCTCGGCGTCGACCTGGTCGGGCGTGCGGCCGTCGGCGAACGCGCCCGCGACGCCGGTCTCGATCGCGAGGCGGGCCAGCCGGCGCAGCTCGGCGTCGGGCTTGAACAACAGCACGTCGATGCCCGCGACCATCTGGGCGATGTGCTGGTCGGGGATGTCCGGCAGCGCCTGCTTGCAGAAGTCCGAGAACGTCAGGTACGCGCCGTAGCCGAGCAGCAGGAACTCGAAGTGGTGCTGCCACATGAGCTCGCACGTGCGCAGCGTGCGGCTGTAGGCGTCGATGACCTTGTAGAAGCTCGTGTTCTCGTCGCCGAAGACGACCTCGTCGGGCTCGTACTCCGGGAGGTCGGGGACCTCCAGCTCCATGATCTCCTTCAGCAGCGCGTCCATCTTCACGCGCCACTTGGCGTAGAGCTCGTCCCAGTTCTGGAAGTAATGGCCCGCGCGCTTCTGGAAGAACTCCGCGCGCTCGGCGATCTTCGCCGGGTCGGTGACCGGGTTGACCGAGATGTAGATGTAGCTGTTGACGACCCGGTAGTCGATGCCCATCGCGGGCGGCACCGCGAACGCGCGGTTCTGCCAGGCGCCGAGGCCGTAGTACGGCCCGTCGATCGACGTGACGTCGAAGGCGGGCATCGGCACCGGGAAGTGCATCGAGTTCCAGAACCAGAGCCGGCCCTCGTCGGACTCCCGCCGCTCCTCCTTGAAGAGCGCGTAGTGCGGATACATCTCCTCCCAGCCCTCGCAGCCGGCCGGGGTCTCGATCTCGAACGGGCTGGGGAATGCCCCCACCGCGTCTGCCGTCGTCGCCATCTGACCTTCTCTCCTCGTGTCGCGCTCCGTGCCGCCCCTCCCCGGGCCCCCGCAGTCGCGCAGGCTACCGCACCCGCTGGAGAGTGAGTTCCTCTCGAGTACTCAGTCGACGAGGGCGCGCAGGGCGGCCGCGCCGGCCCTCAGCGTGGGCCCGAAGTCGTGGTCGCGATCGGTGAGCATCCGCATCGCCACGCCGTCCGCCATCGAGAGCAGCACGTCCGCCACGGCGCCGGGCTCGGCCCGCAGGCGCAGGATGCCCTGGGCCTCCCCCGCGACGAGCAGGCCGGCGACGTGCTCGCGCGTCCGGCGCAGCAGCTCCGCGAACTCGGCGGCGATCTCCGCGTTGCGCCGCGAGAGCGCGAACAGCTCGAAGGCGAGCGTGACGAACGCCGGATCGTCGCGGACGAGCGCCTCCAGCGAGGCGACGAGGCCGTCGATGACGTCCTCGGCGCTGCGCGCCCCCGCCACGCGCTCGTCGATGACGCACATGCGCAACTCGCAGTCGCGGCGCACGACCTCGGCGAGCAGGCGCTCCTTCGTCCCGAAGTAGTAGTGCAGCAGCCCGCGCGAGACGCCGGCGTCGCGCGCGACGTGGTCGAACGTCGAGCCGGCCACCCCGCGGCGCGCGACGCTCGCGCGCATGGCGTCCACGATGCGCGCCGCCTTGTCGCCCTCGATGGGCCGCTGTCCGGTCGCCGCCGCCACTGCGCCGGAGCCTAGCTGGCCGTCCAGCCAGGGCCGGGCCGGCGCCGCGGTCAGCGGGCCGGCGCGCTCGGAGCGGACGGGTGCACGATCGCGCCGAGGCGCTGCATGAGGTGGCGCGTCACGTCCGGCGGCCGCTGCCAGACGTTGCGGCCGATGACGATCCCGCGCGCGCCGTGGCCGATCGCCTCCTCGGCGAGCGTGAGGACGGCGTCGGCCTCGCCGGTGCGCGGGCCGCCGAGGATGACGAGCGGGACCTGCAGCTCGGTGGACCACGCGGACATGAGCTCCGCGCCCGGGTAGGCGACCTTGATGATGTCCGCGCCGACCTCCATGGCGGCGCGCGCGGCGTCGCCCTCGACGGCGATCGCCTCGGGCGAGCGCGGCTCGCCGACGGCGATCGGCTCGACCATGACCGGGAGGTCGTGGTCCTCGGCGCGGCGGACGACCTCGGCGATCCGGGCGAGCGTGGCCGCGCGCTCCCGGCTGGGCACGTTCCACGCCATGAACAGCTTCACGCAGTCGACGC
>JAXDHC010000104.1:0-5194 GCA_034664705.1 Solirubrobacteraceae bacterium | reverse complement strand
GCGCAGTACGAGGAGATCATCCTCGGCATCACGAAGGCCTCGCTGAACACGGACTCGTTCCTGTCGGCCGCCTCCTTCCAGGAGACGACGAAGGTCCTGACCGACGCGGCGCTCGAGGGCAAGAAGGACACGCTCAACGGCCTCAAGGAGAACGTGATCATCGGCAAGCTGATCCCGGCCGCCACGGGGCTGAAGCGCTACCGGCGGATCGAGATCGAGCCGTCCGAGCCGCTCCCGCGCGCGGTGGACGACGTCGGCCTGCTCGACCAGGACGAGATCGCCGCCGAGCTGGGGCTCGGCGACGGCGACGGCCTGGGCGGCTTCGGCTCCGCCTTCGACGAGGACCTGGCCTCGCTGGAGGAGATCGGCGCCGGCGGCGGCGACCCCGGCTTCGCCGAGGAGCTCGCCGAGCTCGACGTCCCCGACGACACCGCTGGCTAGGCGCTCCGCGCCACACCGCTGACCCGAGGGCCCGCCGCGTGCGGGCCCTCGGTCGTTGTGGGCGCGCGTTCGCCGGCGGTGCGAGAGCCCGGCGCCCGGCGCCCTACCAGCGAGCCGAGCTCTGGATCGTGTTGACGATCTCGGCCGGCGGGGCGCCCTTGACGATGTAGCCGACCGCGCCGGCGCGCGACATGTCGAGCATCGCGGCCTGACTGTCGTCGGCGCTCATGCCGACGATGCGGGCGTCGGGGACCTTCTGGAGGATCTCGGTCGCCGCGCGCATGCCGCCGCCGCCGGGCATGTCGAGGTCGAGGACGACGACGCGCGGGCGCTGGCGGATCGCCATCTCGATGGCCGCGTCGGCGTCCGCGGCGGCGCCGACGAACTCCAGCGTGGGCTCATGGCGGGTGATCGTCGTGAGGAGCATCGTGATGACGGGATCGTCGTCGGCGACCATGACGCGGATCGGCTGGATCTTCTCCTCGACGGTGGCGACCTCGACGCGGTTGCGTCCGGCCGCCTTCGCCGCGTACAGCGCCGTGTCGGCGCGCGCGATCAGCTCCTCGGGGCGCTCGCCGCCGTCCGCGGGGCCGGCGACGCCGATGCTCACCGTGACGCTGCCGCCGCCCGGGCGCGGGATGCGGAGGTCCTCGACGACGGCGCGCAGCCGGCCGGCCGCGGTCGCCGCGGCCTCGAGCGTCTGCTCCGGGAGGAGCGCGAGGAACTCCTCGCCGCCGTACCGGTAGACGACGTCGCCGGTGCGGACCGCGTCGCCGAGCGCCCGCGCCACGCGGCGCAGCACGTCGTCGCCGGCGAGGTGGCCCGCGGCGTCGTTGTAGTCCTTGAAGTCGTCGATGTCCATGAGCGCGACGCACCAGCGGTGCCCGTAGCGGGCGGCGCGGGCCTGCAGGGCCTCGAGGTCCTCGTCGAGGCGGTGGCGGTTCGCCAGGCCGGTCAGCGCGTCCTGGCGCGCGTCGCTGCGCAGGCGGCGGTGCAGCCCGGTGACGCGCTCGGCGGCGATCAGCTTGCGCTCGAGGTCCTCGCGGGCCAGCGGCTTGGCGATCAGGTCGTCGGCGCCGGCCTCCATCGTGCGGCGCGCGGCATGCTCGTCCGCGTGGGCGGTGACGACGATGACGTAGGGATACGGGATGTCCTGGCGCCCGCGGATGCGCTCGGTCAGCTCGGTGCCGTCCAGGCCGGGCATGTCCCAGTCGGTGATGACGACGTCGGGCGGCTGGTCGAGGACGGACTGCCAGGCGGCGGCCCCGTCGTGCGCGACCGCCGCGGTGTGCCCGAGGCGTTCCACGGCGGTGGAGACGATCAACCGGGTGCCCGGGTCGTCGTCGGCGATGAGGATGTGCATGGGGGGAGTCGATCCGGGGGGTGGGGGTACCCGGGTGATCGGCCGAGTGTGGACCGGCTACGCGCCACGATGGACAGTCGTTGGCTGCGCATCGTCGCCGGTCGGCCGATCACGGGGCCGTGGACGTCGCCCCTCAGCCCGGCCGGGAGCATGCCGACCCCGGCGCCCTCGTCGACCGCGAGCGCGTCCGCTCCCTGCGCGAGGCCTACGCGGAGATCGCCGGCCCGCTCGTCGACCTGTTCGAGCAGACCGCGACCGACACGCTCGCGGAGCTGCGCACCGCGCTGGCCACCGGCGACGAGGCCTCGGCCGCCCGCCTCGCGCACCGCCTGAAGGGCAGCGCGCGAAACGTCGGCGCGATCGCCGTGGCGGAGCGCAGCGCCGCCGCCGAGCACGGCGGCCGGGCGGCGCGCGAGGCGCTCGTCGCGCTCGAGGCGTCGCTGGCGCCCACGTGCGCCGCGCTGCGCGCCGCCTTCGCGTAGATCGTCGCCTCCGTCTGGGCGGTCACTGCTGCGGGGCCGCGGCGGCGCGCGCCCGCTCGGCCGGGTCGGCCGGCGCCACCGAGGGCACGCCGCGCAGCATGAGCGCCACGAGGGCGATCGCCGCGCCCCCGACGCCCGCCACCGCGAACGCGAGCTCCGGCTCGATGACGTAGAGCGGCAGCCAGATGAGCGGAGCGATCGCGCCGCCCCCGAACTTGAAGGCGCCGATCACGGAGATCGCGCCGCCCCGGTTGGCGGGCGCGCTCTGCACCGCCAGGGTGTTCAGCGCGGCCCACATCACCGCGGACGCGACGCCGGCCACGATCCACGCCGCGGCGAGCAGCGGGAGGGTGTGCGCCAGCCCGAGCACCGCCACCATGGCCCCGCTGCCGAGCGCTCCGCCGGCCATCACCCGCCGCGGGTCCACGCGGTCGACGAGCCCGCCGGCCGGGCGCCCCGCGAGCACCCCGGCGAGCCCGAACCCGGCGAGCAGGAGCCCGCGCTCGGTCGTGCCCAGGCCGAAGCGGTCGGCCGCGAGCAGCGCGACGAGGAACGCGACGCCGTTGATGGCCATGTAGGCCAGCAGGCCGCCGAGCGCCACGGCCGTGGAGCGGCGATTGAAGGCGGCGCGCAGGCGGGCGGGCGCCGCGTGCTTCTCCTGATCGGCCCCGGGCATCGGGGCGGCGGCGAGCGCGAGCGCGACCACGGCGGGCACCGCGAACGCCAGGCGCGGGTCGATGGCGCCGATGAGGCCGCCGCACAGCGGCGCCATGACCATGCCGGCCGTCTGCACCGCGGCGAACGTGCCCATGCTGCGCCCGAGCCGCTCGACCGGCGTGAGGTCGGCGAGCGCGGCGAGCAGGAGCGGGCTCGTGAACGCGTTCGACGCGCCCTGCAGCGCCCGGAAGACGAGGAAGGGGCCGATGTCCGTGGATGCCGCGGCCCCGAACGAGGCGAGCGCGTAGGCGACGTAGGCGCAGCGGATCGTGCGGGCGTGCCCGAGGCGCTCGCCCAGCGTGCCGGAGACGAGCTGCAGCACCGCGAACGGCAGGACGTAGACCGTGATCGCGGCCGTCACCTCGGCCGCCGAGGCGTCGAACTGCGCCTGCAGCTCGGGGATGAGGACGATGATGACCCCGCCCCCGAACGGCCCGAGGAAGCCGCCCAGGTAGAGGGCGACGCGGGCGGCCCGCTCGCCGGCGGTGCCGCCGGCGGCCAGGCCGGTCACGCGCTGGGATCGCTGGCCGGCATCGCAGGAAGGGTGCCAGACGGCACGCGCCCGCTACCGCAGCGCCTGCGCCCACCGCTCGAGGGCGACGACGTGCGCGAGCTCCATCCCGACGGCGGCCTCGGTGGCGACGAGCAGCGTGGGCGCCGGCCGGGCGGCCGCCCACGCGCGGCAGGAGTCGTCGAACGTGTCGTCGATCCACGCCAGCGGTCGGTCGCCGGCATGGCGCTCGACGCTCTCGAGCTTCCAGTGCGCGGACCCCGGGGCCGCCGTGAAGGTGAGAAAGGGCGGCCGAGCGGGCAGGTCAAGGAGATGCCCGAGGTGCTCGTCGGCCTTTTCCTCCCAGCCACTGCACCACACGAGCTCGAACACGTCGCCGAGCCGCTGAAGGTGCTCGGCCGCCGTGGCCGAAATGAGATGCGGGATCCCGTCCACGTTGAGCCAGCTTCCGGCGGGCCGGCGGTGGGGTGGGAAGCCGAAGAGCGAGATGACGCCGTCGATGTCGACGAACAGCAACGGTCTGTCGAATCCCTGCATCGAGTTCACCGCGATCTCGGCGCGTCGGCGCCTGTCCTGCCCACAGTCGCTAGCCTTCCACGACGTCGCGGGGTCAAGAGGAGGGCCCGTGGTGCCGATGACCCGGTCAACGGTCGGCATCACCACCACGACCCCGCCGACGCGTTGACCCTACATCCATGACCCTCCAGATCGGGATCATCCTGGCGCTGCTCTGCGCAGTCGTCTCGAACCTTGGCTTCTTCTTCAAGCAGCGCGGCGCCTGCACGTGCGCCAAGGTCGACGTCCGCCATCCGCTGCACACCGCCAGGGCGCTGTGGTCGTCGAAGTGGTTCGCCATCGGCATGCTCGTCGGCGCCTTCGGCTGGATCCTGCACGTCGCGGCGATCTCGCTCGCCCCGCTCTCCGTCGTCCAGGTCGTCCTGAGCGGCGGGGTCGTCCTGATCGCCGTGATGGCCGATCGCCTGTTCGGCTTCAAGGTCGGGCGCCGCCAGTGGTGGGGCCTGGCGATGACGGCGATCGGACTCGTCCTGCTCGCCGTGACGATGCCGAATCCGGGCGGCTCGCACTCGAGCTTCTCGTCGGTCGGGATGATCGCCTTCGAGGCCGCGCTGCTGGGCGTCGGCGGCCTGCTCATCCTGGGCCCGCGCGCCGGCGCCCCCGCCGAGCATCACGGCGTCATGCTCGCCGCCGCGGCCGGGATCCTGTTCGGCGTCTGCAACGTCGCCGTCAAGGCGCTGAGCGGCATGGCCGGCGCGTCCGGGCTGCTCGGCCTTGCCAGTCCCTGGCTGCTGGTCGCCGGCGTCGCCTCCGCCGCCGCCTTCTACGCGTCGGCCCGCAGCCTCCAGGACGGCGCCGCCGTCGAGGTCATCGCCATCACCGGCACCGCGGCGAACATCGCCGGGATCGCCGGCGGCATCATCGTCTTCGGCGACCCGATGCCCGGCACCGCGCTCGGCATCGCGATCCAGGGTCTCGCCTTCGTGCTCGTCGTCGTCGCCTCGGCGCTCACCCCGGCCCCGGTGCGCTCGGTCGAGCGCGGCGTGGCCGCCGGCGCGGCGTAGCTGCGCTCCGCGCCGCCCGGCGCGCTCGCCGCTCCCGCCGCTGACGGCGCTCCACGGGCGCCCGCACGCCGTCGCGCGCCGACCCACAGCGCGCGCGCCG
>JAXDHC010000103.1:0-23920 GCA_034664705.1 Solirubrobacteraceae bacterium | reverse complement strand
GCTCCTTCTCATGGTGGTACTCGATCGAGACGCCGTGGTTTTCACCGTTCTGGAACACCGCCCGAATGAGGTGGGCCAGGTGCCCGACTGCGAACACGATCTCGTCGAAGCCGGCGGCGCGGAGCTGGTCGACGACGACCTCCAGGATCGCGTGATCGCCGATCGGGAGCAGTGGCTTGGGCAAGACAGTCGTGTACGGCGCCAGCCGAGCACCCTTCCCGCCCGCGAGGATCACCGCCTTCTTCGGAGTGGATCGCCGGCCGGGGACGCGACCCAGATCCGGCTTTGCGACGTCCGACGACATCGTCCTCACCGGCGCCGCCGGCGCGCCGTTCCGGTCCGGCGATCGACGGCGACCGACTGGCGGAAGACGACCGCGACGACACCCCACGCCAGGATGCGCAGATCGCGGGTGAAGCTCCACTGTCGGACGTACAGGAGGTCGAGGCCCACCTTCTGGGGCAGGATCGTGTCGAGGTAGTGCCGGACCGGGTCGTGCGTGTCCAGGACGCCCGTCTCACGCGCGAACGCGATCTGCGAGAGCCCGATCAATCCCGGACGCACCGAGGTGATCTCCGGGTAGGCGTTGCCGAACGCGCGGACGAACTCGATGCTCTCCGGGCGCGGGCCGACGAGGCTCATCTCGCCGCGGACGACGTGCCAGAGCTGGGGCAGCTCGTCCAGCTTCAGCTTCGCAAGCACGGCGCCGACGCGGGTGAATCGCGGGTCCCGCCCCGCGGTCAGCCCGGGGCCCGTCGCATCGACCCACATCTTGCGGAACTTCAGCATCCGAAGGCGGGCGCCGCGGTAGCCGACGCGCTCGGCGCGGTACAGCACCGGGCCGGCGGAGTCGAGCTGGATGAGGAGGGCGACCACGAGGAGCAGCGGCGCCAGGACGAGGAGCGCGGCCACGGCGACGACGACGTCCAGGGCTCGCTTCGCCGCGGACCGCGCGGCGCGAGCGCCGTCCGTCGCCACGCCCGCCGCCCCGTGATCGGCGAACGCCTCCAGCCCGGTTCGTCCGGGTCCCGGCGCGATCGTGTGCACCGCGTCGGTCCTTCGCGCGTCGGGACGTGCCGAACGCAGATGGACGATGCGCGGCGGGCCGGCGCGGCGGTCACGTGCTGCGTCCGGCGCCCCGAGTTGCGCAGACTTCGGCACTTCGTCTACCCCCCAATGACCGAGTCGCTCAGCGACCCATGCAATGGTCAGCGCGTCTTAAGCGCTCGTTCGAACCTACACCAGCCCTCCGCACCTGTCCAGCGCCGGCTCACCGTACGGCGACTTAGTGACGGCATCCGCGCCGCATCGGGTCCGGACGCGGACAGGCGACGGGCGGCACCCTGGCGCGCGCGTTCTCACCCTCGATTTCCGTCAGCCAGGTGACCCGCCAATCACCGTTCCATTTGCGGCCAATCGCCGATTTTCCGTCAGCACGCTGACAGGCGCCTAGCGGAGGGCGTCGGTCAGCGCCTGGATGACGAGATTCTGCTGACCGTCCGTCATCCCCGACCACATCGGCAGGGTCATCGCGCGTCGGCCGTACGCCTCGGTCAGCGGAAGCTCGGCGGCACGGTCGAGGTAGATCGAGAACCGGTGGACGGGCGGGTAGTGGACGCTCGTCTGGACGCCGCGGCGGGCCAGCGCCTCGCGGACGGCCGGGCGGTCGACGGCGTCGTCCAGCACGACGGTGAAGAGATGGTGCGCGGCGGACAGCCCGGTGAGCGGCGGGAGCGCGGGGCGGAGTCGCGGCACACCCGCCAGCGCGTCCCGATAGCGGGCGTCGAGCGCCGCCCGGCGCGTGTTCTCCTCGTCGAGTCGAGCGAGGCGCCGGCGAGCGAGCGCGGCCCGCGGCTCGTCGATGCGGTAGTTGAACCCCAGGGCGACCACGTCATAGCCCGTCGCGTGGCCCCGGTGCCGATCCCAGGTCAGCGACGTCATGCCGTGCGAGCGGAGCAGCCGGACGCGGGCGGCGATCTCGGCGTCGTCGGTGACGACCATCCCGCCCTCGCCAACCGCCAGGTTCTTGTTCGAGAAGAAGCTGAAGGCCGACGCGGCCCCGAACGTCCCGAGGTGTCGCCCCCGCAGGCGGGAGCCCGCCGCGTGGGCGGCGTCCTCGAGCAGGACGAGCCCGTACCGCGCGGCCAGCGTCCGCAGCGCGTCGATCTCGCCCGCGTGCCCGCCGTACGCGACGGCCATGATCGCGCGGGTGCGTGGACCGATCAGCGCCTCGGTCGCGCTGGTCGACAGCCAGGGGCGGTCGAGCGCCGCGATCTCGCCGAAGACCGGCGTGGCGCCGGTGTAGCGGATCGCGTTGACGGACGCCACGAACGTGAGCGACGGCGCGATGACCTCATCGCCGCTACCCAGCCCGACGGCGTGGCAGATCAGATGCAGACCGGCGGTACCGTTCGTCACCGCCACGGCGTGCGCTGCGCCGACGTAGCCGGCGAACTCCTCCTCGAGCGCTGCCGTGGCCGGCCCCATGCTGAGCCAGCCCGAGCGGTAGACGTCGGCCACCGCGGCGATGTCGTCCTCGGTGAACAAGACGTCGGCCAGCGGGACCGCCCAGGTGGGCATGGCGGGCCAAGCCTACGCGAAGCGACAGGGTCAGTCCGGAGGTCCGGGCCGGGCGACTGCTGCGGTGCTCGCGGCGCCGGTACGATCCGGCCGTCCCGCGCCCAACCACGGCCGAACGCCCATGAGCCGATGCGCACCCGTCCACCGCAGCACGTTCCGCTACACGGAGACGACGAGGTGAGTCCCTTCACGGGGCGCACGGTCGTCGTGACCGGCGCCGGGGGGTTCATCGGCGGCCACCTCGCCGAGCGCCTGGTCCGGGAGGGCGCCCGCGTCCGCGGCTTCGTCCGCTACAACTCACGCAACGATCGCGGCACGCTCGACTGGCTCGATCCGGACGTCGCGCGCGAGATCGAGGTCGTCCACGGGGACCTGCGCGACGTCGAGTCCGTTGCCGCGGCGATGCGCGGCGCGAGCGTCGTGTTCCACCTCGCCGCCCAGATCGCGATCCCGTACTCGTACGTCAACCCGCGGGACTACTTCGAGACGAACGTGATCGGCACGCTCAACGTCGCTCAGGTGGCGCGCGATGCGGGCACCGAGCGCATCGTCCACACCTCGACGAGCGAGGTCTACGGGACCGCGCAGACGATCCCGATCGCCGAGGACCACCCGCTCGAGGCCCAGTCGCCGTACGCGGCGAGCAAGGTGGGGGCCGACAAGCTCATGGACTCCTTCCACCGCTCCTTCGACCTGCCGGTCACCATCCTGCGGCCGTTCAACACCTACGGACCGCGCCAGTCCTCGCGGGCGATCGTGCCGACGATCATCTCCCAGGCGCTCTCGCGCGACACCCTCTCGCTGGGGTCGCTGGAGCCGCGTCGCGACCTCACGTTCGTGTCGGACACCGTGGCGGGGTTCCTCGCCGCTGGATCGTCCTCGGCGGTCGTGGGCCGGACCATCCAGCTGGGCACGGGCACCGAGGTCTCCGTGGACGAGATCGTCGCCATGGTCGCCACGGCGCTCGGCCGTGAGCTGCGCGTGCAGCAGGACCCCCACCGCGTGCGGCCGCCGAAGAGCGAGGTCGGGCGGCTGGTCTCGAACCCCGCGCTCGCAGAGGAGCTCCTCGACTGGGCACCCGAGATCGGCCTCGCCGAGGGCCTGCGGCGCACCATCCAGGCCATCCGGGAGAGCGAGGCCCCCTTCCGGATCGACGAGTACGTCATCTGATCGCGCCGTCTGGACGGGCCTGCATGGGGTCGTCGCCGCCGGGCGCCGGCGGGGCGAGCGCGATCAGCGCGCAGGCGACGCCGAGCCCGAGCGACAGCAGCGACGTGAACAGCGCGCCCTCCGACAGCGTGAGCCCGGCGATCGCCAGCATCGGGCCGATCAGCCGCACGTCGCGCCGCCAGGACAGCCCGTCGAGTACCCACAGCACGATGCCGAGGACCACGGTGAAGACGGCGATGCCGCCGAAGCCGAAGTTGGCGAATGCGTCGGCCCAGACGCCCGCGTTGGCGTGCGGATGCTCGGCCGGCAGGTACACCTGCCCGATGAGGTCCGCCGGCTCGCTGCTGTACGGCCGTGAGAAGAACGCGCGGAGGAAGCTGGCGGACAGGTGATCGCGACTGTGGTCGCCGAAGAAGTCGAAGTAGTACCAGTTGAGCTGGCCGGGCGTGGCGAACTGCCGGCGGACGAGCGTGAGCGACCAGTTCGCCGTGGCGGCGTTGCCGATCGTCGCGAGGACGAGGACGATCGGGATCGTCGCGACGACGACGATCCCGTACGACCGCCGGGCGACCGCGATCGCGAGGTAGACGAGCGGCAGGAGCGCGGTCGAGAACAGCACGCTCTTGAACCCCGTGTCGCTGTAGATCAGCAGCTGGCCGACGAGGCCCACGGCGAAGAGATCGGCGCGCCTGCGCGACAGTCCGAGCGCCATGAGCAGCGGATTCACGGCGTTGCCGGCCCAGGGGACGACGTAGCCCGCCGGCCACGCTCCTCCGCCGATGGCGGACCCGAAGGCGGTTCGCGCGGTGTAGACGTCCCCCAGGCTCGGCAGTGCGTGCAGGCCGAAGCTGACCACGACGTACACCGACGTCGCCAGCGACAGCGTCGTGACCAGCCGCGTGAAGAGCACAGGTGAGAGGTGCTGGTCGCGCATGATCGGCACGGACGGCACGCCGGAGATCGTGCGCAGGATCGCCATCGCTCCCAGCAGGGTGAGCGCGAGCGGCAGGACCGCCTCGAGGTCGCGCGCCAGGAAGATCGGGATGACGATCGCCGGGACGAAGCCGACGACGTAGAGCGACCACAGCACGATCGACGAGGGGCGACTCGCCGAGACAGGCAGCCAGGCGGCCGGGACGGCGGCGAGCACGACGACGACCAGGAGCGACGCCTCGTCTGGCCGGGCGTCGATCAGGCCCTGATAGGCGAACAACGGGACGAACTGGGTGCGGTACACCCACGCGAGAACGCCGCCGTAGACCAGCGCGCCGGTCACCGCCGCGGCGCGCGCTCCGCCGGCGAGGACGAGCGCCGCGACGGGGATCAGGCCGGCGAGCCCCACATACACCGGGTAGGGAAGGGGGCGACCGAGCAGGACGGCGCCGAGCGCGGCCCCGCAGATCACGGCGACGGCCGGCAGCGCGAGGCCGCGGGGCACGCGGCGTGCCGGCGGCCGGCGGACCGGTCCCGCGGCGTCCCGTGCCGCTATGGACGCCATGCCGCCCTGGCTCTGGACCGCGGGCTAGCCATCCCGAAGCGCCGCTGCTCGGCGGTCCCAGTGCTGCACGATCTCCCGCGGCGTCGCGATCCAGGCGTCGCCGTCATCGGCGACCGCGGCGAGGACGCCGTCCAGCGTCGCCACGTGGCGCTTGAAGACATAGTCGGCGCACGCCGATTCGGCATGCCAGTCGAGCACCGCGACGCCCCCCAGATCACGGACGCGGCGAATCATGCGAAGGGCCGCGTCGACGGCGCCCGAGACGCTCACGCCATCCCGGATCACGTGGCCGTCCATCAGGCACACGGGCAGCTCGTAGAGGTCGAGTACCTCGCCGGCCTCCGGGTCGAAGGGCCGGAACGGATGGCACGTCGCCGCGCGGAACCCGCTGACGTCGCGCCAGGCGATCGACCCGTCGTACCGGAAGCCCGTCTCGGCATGCATCCGCAGCGTCTTGTGCGGCGATCGCCAGTCCAGGGCCCAGTAATGGTGCCGGACACCATGGACCGGGCCCCCGAGTCGCTCCTCGAGCCACTGCTTGGCGGTCGCGAAGGCGTCCGCGCTGCTGCGCGAGTTGATCGGCGCATGGAAGCCGAAGTCCCAGCCGTCGGCGAGCATTCCCGTGAGGACCCGCCAGTCGATGCGCTGCTCCACGATCGACGACTTGCAGTCGTGGATGTCGCGCTTGACGGATCCCAGCCGTGCATAGAGGTAGAACTCGCTGCGAACGTGCCGGGCGCGTTCGAAGTCTCGCCAGCGCGGAAAACCGAACAACGGGTTACCCATCGGATCCCCGAGGTAGCGGAGCCCGTCGACGAACATCTGCGCGTACGTCCGGTCCCGTCCGATGACCGACTTGGCGAGGTTCGTCGCGAGCTCGGGAACGGCACCGAGCGTGATCGCATCGGTGTCATGGGTGACGGCGAGCGCATAGCGGTTCCCGTCCGGCCATTTCGCCAGCCGGCCGTCGACGGCGCGCGGGCAGGTTCGCACGAGGCGCTCGAGCAACCACGCGGCGTGGTGGTCGACGACCGGCACGTCCACGACGCGTCGCCGCGCCGGCGGCAGGGCGTCGGTGCGGAAGATGCCGCGACGGTCGCGGTCCTCGGGCCGCACCCGCTGCTCGTCGAGGAACGTCAGCAGCCGGTGGCTGGCGCCCACGATGTCCGCCGCGTCCGGGTCCACGTCGGGCCGGCACCACACCTGGTGGCCGTCGTGCTCGCGAGCGACGCAGCCGCATCCGGCGTCGTAGAGCCGTTCGTCGAACCGGATCCGCACGACACCGTGGCGCCTCTCGTGATCGTCGGTCTGGTAGGCGACGTGCGCGTCCGCAGCCGGGTCGCGCGACACGCTCAACGGGACGCCCCAGTGCTGCGCGAAGACCTCGAACACGTGCTCCGCCCGCGCCACGAATGCCTCGGGAATGCCGAGGAAGACGCGGATCACGGGGCGGCGCCGCCGGGCGTCCGGCGCAGCGAGCCCGCACAGCTGCGAGAGCCCGGGCTCACCTCCGCGACAGTCACCTCCCACCCGCCTCGTGCTCGGGCAACCAGACGGCGTCAGCCCCCCGGGACCGATCGCGACCACCCGCGCTGCGCCGGCCGCCGCGGCGGCTGCCCGGAGGGCGTGAAGGTTGCGGGCGTCGCGTCGCGTTCGGGCACGGCAGGGGCCGGTCGAAAGCTGCGAGGCCGCCGCCGAGGCGAGCGGCATCCCCGAGGGCGGACCCAGAAGCCATGGTAGAGTTCCGCTCCACTCAGGGCAACATGATGGGCTGATGCTCACCAAACTGAGCCGTCAGGCTCACGTCCGAGGCGCCCACGAGGGAGCGTGCACCGCTCGTCGCACACATGAGCTGCAATGACACTCATCGTCGACGCGCCCCCCACGTACGAAGCTGAGCGCCGCTACGCGCTGCAGGTCGTCGTCGGCGAGTGGCTCGGCCTCGAGTGGGAGCTGCGCTCGCAACCGGGCGCGCATGTCCGGTTCACCGTGCAGGACGCCGGACCGGGGTCCGTGATCCTTCCGGACGTGCTCTTCGCCACCGACGAGCGCGACTGGCTCATGCCGCCGTCGCTGCCGCCGCGGCCGTTGCGGTGGCGGCCGGTGACGGCGACGCGGGCCCGGGCCGCCACGCCGGCGCGCCTGCCGGTCGTCTACGGCGACGCGGGCGGCGGCGCGGCGCTCGTGTCCGGTGACGGACCGGTGGTCCGACTCGGCATCGACGTCCTGGGCACCGCCTTCTTCATGCTGACCCGCTACGAGGAGGCGGTCGTCACGGCCCGCGACGCGTTCGCCCGGTTCCCGGCCGGCGCCTCGATCGCGGCTCGTGAGGGGTTCCTCGGCGTGCCGCTCCTCGATGCGTACCTCGAGGTGCTGTGGAGCGCCCTCCAGCGGCTCTGGCCCCGCCTCGCCCGGAGGCGGCGCAGGTTCCAGGTCGCGCTGACGCATGACGTCGACCGGCCGCTCGCGTTCCTCGGCCGGCGGGTCCCGGCGCTCGTCCGGCAACTCGCCGCCGACGCGCTGGTCCGCCGGGACGCGGCGCTCGCCGCCCAGCGCGTGCGCTCGTGGGCGGCGATCCCGCGGGGGGACTACCGCCTCGACCCGTACAACACGTTCGACTTCCTCATGGACGTCAGCGAGCGCCACGCCATCACGAGCGCGTTCTACTTCATGGCCAGCGAGCACGCGAGCGTCGAGAACGGCTTCTACACGCTCGGGCATCCGTGGATCCGGTCGCTGATGACGCGCATCCACCGCCGGGGTCAGGAGATCGGCTTCCACGCCGGATTCCACACCTACCGCGACTCGCACCGCACCGCGCAGGAGTTCACACGGCTTCGCGCAGCCGCCGAGCAGCTCGGGATCGAGCGCGATCGCTGGGGGGGACGCCAGCACTACCTGCAATGGCACAACCCGCCGACGTGGGCCAACTGGGAGCGCGCCGGGCTGGACTACGACAGCACGCTCGGATTTGCCGACAGGGTCGGATTTCGGGTGGGGACGTGTCACGAGTTCCCGACCTTCGATCTCGGCGAGCGACGCATGCTCAAGGTCCGCGAGCGTCCGCTTCACGTCATGGACGGCACGCTGTTCGAGTACATGAGGCTGTCGCCCGACGCCGCGGCCGACGCCGTCCTCGACCTTGCGCGCCAGTGCCGTCGCTACGAGGGCACGCTCACGCTGCTCTGGCACAACAGCTTCGTGCCGACGGCGACGGGCCGCGACTGGTACGCGTCCATGGTCGGCGCCGTGACGGCGCCCATCGCGCCCGTGTAGGCCGGGATATGCACGCGGGCGAGACTGCCACCAGGGTCGTGCACATGACCAGCGCGCATGGCCTGTCCGACGTCCGCATCTTCCACAAGGAGTGCCGCACGCTGGCCGAGGCGGGGTTCGACGTCCACCTCGTCATCCCGAACGCCGACGACGGCGTTCACGACGATGTCACGGTGTGGGGCGTGTCGGCGCCGCGATCGGGGAACCGGCTCGAGCGCATGACCTCGACGGTCCTGCGCGTGTACCGCCGCGGACGCGCGCTCGACGGCACGCTCTATCACTTCCACGACCCGGAGCTGATGCCGGTCGGGCTGCTGCTGGCGCGGTCGGGCGCCCGCGTCGTCTACGACGTCCACGAGGACCTCGCCGCCGCCGTGCTGGACAAGCGCTGGATATCCGACCGGCTGCGGCCGCCGGTCTCCCGGCTCGTCGCGACCGTCGAGCCCGCCGCGGCCGACCGCCTCTCCGCGATCGTGACCGCGACGCCGACCATCGAGGAGCGGTTCTCCGGCTGCCGGTGCGAGGTGGTGACGGTGAACAACTTCCCGCACGTCGAGGAGTTCTCCCACCTGCATCGATCGTACGCCGCCGCGGAGCCCGTGGTCTGCTACGTCGGGAGCATCACGTCGCTGCGGGGCATCGAGGTGATCGTCGACGCGATTGCGCAGACGGGTGCGCGCCTGCTGCTCGCCGGGGCGTTCGATCCGCCGAGCCTGTTCGATCGCGTCCGTGCGTCGCCGGTATGGTCGCAGGTGGAGCACGTCGGGATCGCGGACCGCGCCCAGGTCTCGGAGGTGCTGGGCCGCGCGACCATCGGTGTGCACGTCCTTCAGCCGGGACCGAACCACTACCGAGCGCTCCCGACGAAGCTGTTCGAGTACATGGCGGCGGCGCTGCCGGTCGTCGCGTCGAACTTCCCGTACTGGCGGGACATCGTCGAGCGACTTCACTGTGGGATCTGCGTGGACCCCACGCGACCCGAGGCGGTCGCGGACGCCATCCGCTGGCTGGCGGCTCACCCGGACGAGGCGCGGCAGATGGGCGACAACGGCCGGCGCGCGGTGCACACGACGTACAGCTGGCAGCGCGAGGGCGAGAAGCTCGTCGCCCTGTATCGGCGCGTGCTCGACGGGGCCGCCTAGTGCATGCCTCGCGTGCGCCGCTCGCGACCCGGCACGGCAGGCGGCGTCGTGAGCGCCCGCGCTGACACGCCGAAGCCCGCCGCGCCGGACGCGGCGCAGCCGGGCTTCACGCCGCCGTCGATCCCGGCGGGCGGCCTCGAGGCGCTCCTCTTCCGGTGCGTCGAACTGCTGTCGACGACCCTGCTGGTCGTCTTCACCGGCCGCCTGATGGGGCCCGCCGGGCGAGGCCTGTACGCGCTCGCGTCGCTCACGACGCTCGTCCTGGTCCTTCCGCTGGGACCGGTCTGGTACGGCAACGTGGTGGAGGTGACCCGCGGCCGACTGAGCTTGCCGGAGATCTTCGGCGGCTCCATCGTGATCGCGACCGTGGGCGGCATCTTGACCGCGCTCGTGGCGCTCGGGTTCTCCGTGACGCTCGGCGACCGGTGGTGGATCGTCGCCGCGCCGGCGGGGGTGACGCCGTTCCTGCTGCTGATGTCATACCAGGAGGGCCTCTTCATGGGCATGGGACACGTCCGGGCCGTCAACCTGCTCCGGATCGCGAGGGCCGTGCTGCCCCTGCTGTTCATCGCGCCGGCGTTGCTCGCGGGGGCACCGGCACGCACGGCGATCGAGATCTGGTTGCTGTCGTTCATCGTGATCGCGCTGGCGACCTCGGTTCCGCTGCGTGCGTACGTGGGCCGGCCGCGACTTCCCCGCGACCGGGCGTACTACCGGCGTGTCGTCACCTACGGCGGAAAGATCTCCGGCCTCAACGCCGTCGACGCCGCGAACGACCGCGTGGGGCTCCTCGCGCTCGCGGTGTTCCGGGGAGACGCCGCCGTCGGCGTCTTCTCGATCGCGATCGCCGGCCTTCAGGTGCTGCTCACGGCCACCCAGGCGCTGGCGCTCAGCACGTTCCGGCGGATCGGCACCGAGTCGCCGGCGGCGTCCGCGGCGCTCACGGCCCGAACGGTACGCCACGCCATCCTGCTCACGTCCGCGGGCATCCTCGTCCTCGTCCCGGCGTCGTTCGTCGCGGTCCCGCTGGCGCTCGGAAAGGGATACGAGGACGTTCCGGTGCTGCTCCTCGTGCTCGTGGCGGACGCCATCTACCTCGCGGCCCTCTATCCGCTGTACACGTACTTCCAAGTGCAGGCGACGAAGCCCGCGACCCTGCTGAAGGTCGGGGGAAGCGCGCTGCTGGCGAACGTCGCGCTCACGGCGGCCCTCGCGCCCCACTGGGGCATCTGGGGCGTCGCGGTCGCCGCCACGCTGGCCGGAACGCTCCAGTTCACCGTCGCGCTGCGGTCGTTCGGAGCAGAGGCGGGGGTCAGCTTGCGCGACGTCGTCCCGGGGCGCCCGGAGCTCGCGGACTACGTCTGGCTCGCCGCCACGCTCAGAAGGCGCTCGACGCGGACGGCGACCGGCGATGCCGGGCGGTGACGCCGTGGCGCCCGTGGACGGCGTCAGCGAACGGTCGGACGGCGTCATGGTCGCCGAGCGACCCGCGGCGCCCCCGCGGCCACCCGTGATCTGGATCGTCAACCAGTACACGGGCTCGCCCCGCCACGGGATGGAGTACCGGCACTACTACCTCGGCCGTCTGATGGCGCAGCGCGGCCTCACCGTCGTGCTCGTGTCCGGCAGCTACTCGCATCTGTTCACGCGGGCGCCCGACGTCTCGGCGCGCTACACGCGGGAGGCCATCGACGGCCTGACGTACTGCTGGATCGCCGTGCCGCGGTACGGCGCGGCGACGAGCGGGGGGCGGGTGCTCAACATGGTCGCCTTCGCGCTGTGGCTGGTCGGTCTGCCCACGACCCGGCTGCCCCGGCCCGACGCGATCCTCGTCTCGTCTCCGTCGCCGTTCCCCATCGTCGTCGCCGCTCGCTGGGCGCGCCGGTGGAACGCGCGCCTCGTCTTCGAGGTCCGCGACATCTGGCCGCTCTCGCTCCGCGAGATCGCCGGCGTGCCGCGTCTGCATCCGCTCATGGTCGCGATGCAGTGGTGCGAGGACTACGCGTACCGTGCGGCCGATCGCGTGGTGTCGGTCCTGCCCATGGCGGCCGAGCACATGGTGTCGCGGGGGATGGCGCCGGAGAAGTTCAGGTACCTGCCGAACGGCATCGACCTTCACGCCGCCGACGTCGCCGGCGCGGCGCCGGACGCCGTCGCCGACGCCGTCCGCCCGGGGGCGTTCACGGTCGGGTTCATCGGCACGCTGGGGACGGCGAACGCCGTCGAGACGCTCATCGATGCCGCGCGCCTGCTCGATGCCGACCGATTCCGCGTTGTGATCGTGGGCCACGGGCACGAGCGCGACCGTCTGATGCGACGCGCCGAGGGCCTGCGCAACGTGACGTTCGTCGGGCCGATCCCGAAGGAGCAGGTCGTCGCGGCGATGCACCTGTTCGACGCGTGCTACGTCGGCTACCGCCGCAGCTCCCTGTACCGGTTCGGGATCTCGCCGAACAAGCTCTTCGAGTACATGGCGGCGGCGCGGCCGATCGTCCTCGCCGCGGATGCGAGCAACCTGCCGGTCGACGAGGCGCAGTGCGGGCGTACCGTCCCGCCCGAGGATCCCACCGCGCTCGCGGCAGCGATCCGCTCGCTGGCCGCGTGCCCGGCCGCCGAGCGCGCGCGCCTGGGCGCGAACGCCCGCGCGTACGTCGCCGCCCGTCATGACTATGCCGTCCTGGCGGACGAGCTCACCGGCATCCTGGTGGGCGATCGCCGATGAGCAGCCACGCCGACTTCCGCCGGGTCATCGGCGATCTCGTCGGCGTGCCGCCCGCGCACGTGACGCTGTTCTGGCGGGGCAGGGTCGCCCTGTACGCGATCCTGCGAGCGCTCGGCATCGGGCACGGGGACGAGGTCATCGTGCCGGCGTTCACCTGCGTCGCGGTGCCCAACGCGATCCTCTACGCCGGGGCGGTCCCGGTGTACGTCGACATCGACGAAACGACCTACACGGCGGACGTCGAGGCCGTCGCCGGCGCCGTGGGGCCCAGCACGCGGGCGATCCTGGCGCAGAACACGTTCGGCCTGTCCGCGGACCTGTCCGGGCTGGCGGCCGTCGCTGCGCGATACGGGGTCGCGCTGGTCGACGACTGCACGCACGGCCTCGGCGGCACGTACGACGGCAGGCCGAACGGAACCGCCGCCGACGCCGCCTTCTTCTCCACGCAGTGGAGCAAGCCGGTCTCCACCGGCCTCGGCGGGATCGCGGTCACGCGCGACGCCGGTCTGGCGCGCGAGCTGCGCGCCCTCGAGCGGGCCGCCGCGGCGCCGACGGTCGCCGACCAGGCGCTGCTGCGGGCGATGGTGTTCGCCCGCGAGCGGGTCGGGACGCCACGGATGATCCGCGCGGGCCGCGGCACCTACCGGGCACTGGGCCGAGCCGGCGTGGTGCCCGGATCCTCGAGCCGTGCGGAGCTCCAGGGGCCGGAGATGCCACCGGGCTTCCTCACCCGCATGTCGGACGTCCAGGCGCGCCTTGGGCGCCGGCGAATGGCCGCGCTGAGCGACGACGTGCGCGCGCGCCGGGCGATCGCGCAGCGCTACTCGCGGTGGCTGGTCGCACACGGGCGCACGCCGGCGTCCGAGCCGCCCGTCTCCACGCACGCCTTCCTGCGCTACCCCGTGCGCGTTCGCGACCGCAGCGCCTTCCTGCACCGCGCGAGGCGGCACGGCCTCGACCTCGGCGACTGGTTCGACTCGCCGCTCTATCCGATCAAGGGCGATCTGTCCCGGTGGGGCTACGGCTGGGGCACGAACCCGGTCGCCGAACGCGTCACCTCGGAGATCGTCAACCTGCCGACGGACGTCTCGCCCGACGGTGGCCCGCTGCGCCTGGTCGAAGCCCTGCTGGACGGCTCGGTGGACCGCCTCAGATGAGCATTGAACGAGCGCATCCTCGCGGGCGCGCACGCGGGCGCGCGGCCCTGCGGATCGCCCTGGCCGCCGCCGTGCTGCTCGTCGCCTGCCCGGGCGCCGCCGCCGCGGCGCGGTCCGCCGCCGGATCGCATGCGCAGCGCTACGTCTCCCCGTCGGGGGACGATCGGAACGACGGATCGCGGCGGCGACCGTGGCGGACGATCCGGCACGCCGGCGCCCGTGCCCGCCCGGGCGGCACGATCCGGGTCGCGCCCGGGCACTATCGCGGAGCGGTGCAGATCCGGCGACAGGGCGCGCCGGGCCGGCGCATCCGCTTCGTGTCCGAGCAGCGGTGGGGCGCCCGGCTTACGGCCGGGAGCGCCACCGCCGTCACGGTCGTCGAGATCCGCGGCGATCGCGTGACGTTCGAGGGCTTCGACGTCAGCGGCGCCGGAGCGGACGGCACCGCCGGCATCAACGTTGAGGGCAGCCACGTCACCGTGGCCCACAACCGGGTGCACGACCTCAGCGCCCCGTGCGCGCAGACGGGCAACGGGGCGGCGGGCATCGTCGCCGGCGGCGGCCTGGCGGGCTATCGCAACCACGACGTGCGCATCGAGGCCAACGTCGTCGAGGACATCGGGCGCGGGCCGCGCGACGGACGCTGCCGCCTGGCGCACGGCATCTACGCGGCGGTGCCACGGGTCACCGTCGTCAACAACATCGTGTCGCGCGCGCGCGGCGACGGCATCACGAGCTGGCACGCGGCGAGTCGCCTGACCGTCGCGAACAACGTCGCGGCGATGAACGGCGGCGCCGGGATCCTGATCGGCTCCGGCGACTCGGGGGCGACGGCCACCGGCCACGTCGACACGCTGGTGGCGAACAACATCGTCGAGGGCAACGCGCTGTACGGGATCACCGAGAGCAGCGATGGCGTGCATCCGGTCGGTCCCGGCAATCGGTACCTGAACAACCTGGCGTTCGCGAACCGCGGCGGCGGTCGTGGTGGGCCGACCGGAGCGACTGCGTTCTCGGACGGCGCGGTCGCGTCGGGCACGATCGAGGCCGACCCGCAGTTCTCGCCGCAGGTGCTCGACGCGGCCCGGCGGTATCGCGTCGAGCCGACGAGCCCGGCCATCGACGCCGGGACCACCCTCGGCGCTCCGCGCTATGACTTCGACGGCGTGCGGCGACCGCAGGGACGATGCGTCGACATCGGTCCGCACGAGTTCCGCTCGACGGGGCCGTGGGGCCTGCCGAGCGCGGGCGCCGTTGGTGGCCCGGGATCCGCGTCGCCCGTGCGCGCGGAGATCGGCGCCGCTTCGATGGACGTCCGCGCCGCCCGCTGCCGCTTGGGAGGTGGCTTGATCGGCTGAGGAGGCTCGGGTACCGTCGGCGCGTGGACGGCTCGGGTACCGCGCCGGCGGCAGGTGGGACGTCGTGCGCGAACGCGATCTTCCAGCAGCCCTGGTGGCTGGAGGCCGTGGCGCCGGGTCGCTGGGAGGAGGCGGTCGTCGAGCGCGACGGCCGGATCGTGGCCCGGCTGCCCTACGTCATGCGCGGCCGGCGCCCGCTGCGGCTGATCACCCAGCCGCCCCTGACCCAGACCCTCGGCCCGTGGATCGAGCGCTCCACCGCCAAGCCCGCCAACGCCCTCGCCGATGAGATGGACCTGCTGACGGAGCTCGAGGCGCGGCTGCCCGCGGCGCAGGCGTTCCTCCAGCTGTTCTCCCCGAAGATGCTGAACGCGCTGCCGTTCTTCTGGGCCGGCTATCGGATCGAGGTGGCGTACACGTACCGGATCGAGGGCCTCGAGTCCGAGGAACGCGTGTGGGACGGGCTGCGCGGAAACATCCGGCGTGAGATCCGCAAGGCGCGCAAGCGTGTCGAGGTCCGCGAGGATCTCGGGCTCGACCGGTTCCACGCCGTGTGCGCGAAGACGTTCGCCCGCCAAGGACTCGACGTGCCGGGGTCGCTGCGCCGGCTCGAGCGCCTCGATGCGGCGTGCGCGGGGCGAGGCGCACGCGTGATGCTCTTCGCCGTGGACGAGTCCGAGCGGGTGCACGCGGTGAGCTATGTCGTCTGGGACGAGCGCGCCGCCTACTACCTGGTGGGAGGCGGAGATCCCGAGCTGCGCACGAGCGGGGCGGCCAGCCTGCTCATGTGGGAGGCGATCATGCGGGCAAGAACGGTCACGGATGTGTTCGACTTCGAGGGGTCGATGCTCAAGCCCGTGGAGCGGTTCTTCCGGGCGTTCGGCGGTCGTCAGACGCCCTATCTGCGCGTCAGCCGCGCGACCGCGCCGGCGCAGGCGGCCCTGATGGCGCGAAGCCAGTGGCATCGCGTCGCCGCGCGCCGGGCTCGCCTCTTTCCGCGACCGGCGCCGGTCCGACCACCATGCGGCTGAAACCGCTGTGGCGGGACTACTGGTCGGCGCAGAGCAGCCCGCAGCACCGCGACAGCACCGCCGAGTTCTACCGCCGGCACGCCGCGGAGCTGACGCTCATGATGGGCGCTCCGCCGCCGACGGTCCTCGAACTCGGGTGCGGCGACGGAGCGCTGTACGAGGCGCTGGGCTTCGACGCGGTCGATTACACCGGTGTCGACTTCTCGCCCGCCATGCTCGAGCAGTTCGCCACGCGTCATCCCGACGCGCGGCTCGTGCTCGGCGACGCCGCCGATTATCGCGACGACGCGCGGCGCCATGACCTCGTGTTCTCCAATCAGGTCGTGCAGTACCTCGACAAGGAGTCCTTCGGTCGGCTGCTCGCCAACGCATCGGCGATGCTCGCCCCGAGGGGCGCCGTGGTCACCGCCTCGGTGCCGTGCCGGGCGCTCCGGCTGCGCTACTTCACCGGCGAGTACTCGGGCCAGCGGACCAACCCGGCGCGAAATGCGTATCGCATCGCGGGCGGCCTCGTCGGCGACCGCATAGGAAGGTGGTACTCGTTCGCCGAGATCGACAGGCTCGGCGAGCAGTTCGGATTTCGCAGCGAGCTGTACGGCTCGATCTACTATCCGTATCGCTTCCACGTGCGCATGACGCGCGACGGCTACTAGCCGCAGCGCATCCGTCCACCGCGGCCGGGGCGAGCAGCGCTCACCCCGGCCGCCGTGCGGCGCATCGCCGGACCGCCCTCCCAGGAGGCGGGAGCGGCAGCCGGGCGGTCGTCAGCGCTCGTATGCGCCGCGATCGAAGCCGGCGCCCTGCGCGCGCGACGTTCCCGCGATGTCCGAGGCCGGCGCTCGCTCGCTCGTGCCGCTGTCCACGGCCTGGCTGCCGGACTGCACGCGGAAGTCGTCGGCGCCCGCATCGACGTACAGCGGTTCGGCGATGACGGTGCCGGACTGAACGCTGCTGCCGGTGATGTTCAGGGCGTCGTATCGATTGCCGAACGAGAGGTTGTTGCGATAGACGTTGTAGCCATTCGGACGACCTGACTCTCCGACGCCGTTGATGGCGTTGCCGGTGACGATGTTGTTGGCCACGAAGCTGTCCCGGTGGCCCTCCGCGGTCGTACCGCCGTCACCTGCGCCGATCGTGATGCCGCTTCCGCCGTTGGCGATCGACGTGTTGTTGACGATCGTCAGGCGAGTCGCGCCGTGCCAGCTGGAAATCCCGTCGCCGATCGAGCGGTACACGACGTTGTTGACGACCTTGACGTCGGGCTGGGCCGCGTAGATCCCGTGGACGAGGCGGCAGCTGCCGTCACGGGGACCAGTGCCCATGTCGCGGACGACGTTGCCCAGGATCTCCTGGTGGTGCGTGTCGTAGTTGACGCCCGAGGCGTTGATCCCGGAGCCGCCGTTGCTGCCCGCCGACGTGCATCCCAGCTTGAGGTCGTGGACCAGGTTGCCGATCGCTCGGGAATAGCTGCCCTGCAGCCAGACGATCGCGTTGTTCGCGTCGCCCGTCGGCAGCGTGATGTCGAAGCCCTCGACGTCGACGTAGGCGCCGGTCGTCACCATGCCGACGATCTTCGCTCCCCACTTGGACGTGGAGACGTAGCGGATGCGGCCGGTGCTCGAGCCCCCCGTCGTCAGCCGCGCGCCGGTGTAGGTGCCGGACGCGACGTTGATCGTCGTGCCGGGCTTGGCCAGCGCATTCGCGCGGGTGAGCTGACGGCACGGAGCCCCACTCGTGCACGCGTTGGCGTCGGATCCGCCGGGCGCCACGTAGAGCTGTGCGCCCGTGGGGGCCGTGGGTGCGGGGGCCGGCGCGGGCGCAGGCGCAGGCGCGGGTGCGGGTGCGGGCGCGGGCGCGGGTGCGGGTGCGGGTGCCGGCGTCGTGCCCGTCGTCACGAGGAGCCGCGGCGGCGTCGTGCTCTCGCGAGACCGCACGGAGAGGGTGGTGGCGTTGCCGCGATCGAGTCCGATGCTCGTCGTCCCGGACGCGTTGAGGATCGAGACGGGCAACTTGATGTCGACCCAGCCGGTCGGTGGATTCGTGCGCACCGCGAGCTTCGACGAGGAGCTCGGCTGCGTGTTGTACGTGAGGCCGCCCTCGGTCCAGCGCTCCGAGTAGACCTTCTTGACGCCAAGTTCACCGGTGGTGACGCCCGACCCGTTGTAGACGCGCAGGGTCAGACCGGTGACCGTGCTCGGCGCGGGTGCCTGGAACTTCAACAGGGCCTTCTTCGTCGGCGAGGCGAGGAGTGGCAGGCTCGTCGCGGACCCGTAGTTCGTGGCCGGGTGGCTCGCGTCGAGATAGGTGTCCGCGATCGGCGCGACGGCCGTGGTCGCCGCCGACGCGGGGGCCGTCATCTGCGGGCCGGCCGTTGCCAGCAGCAGGGCCAGGGGCAGGACGGCACGGCACGCCGCACGGCGTGGGAAACAGCGCATGTTCGGTACTCCGCTTTCGAGGTGGGCGCAGCCGTCGCGGAGCCCGCGATGCGCGGGCGCCGCGGACGACCGGTGGGACTCACACGGGCGTTGCGCCGGACCCGGGACCGTGTGGCCTGTCGGACGACTGCTGCGATGTCGACGGCGGTGCCGGGCCTGCCGGGCACCGTTGGTCCATCCGTTTGCGCAGTATGCGCGCCGCACCGCGACACCTCGGTCGCCGACCACCCGTTCGGGTGGTCTCGACACCGGGTCGCTCCGCTCAGCCTCCGTGAAGCAATCCGCGCTCGCCCGGAGCGGTCGTGTCATCATGAGAGCCGCAAGCGCTCTCCAAGGACAACGGGCACTGGGGGAGACACCTTGGACCCAGAAGGGCGGGAGTCCGCGAGTCGCCGAGCGTCCTCGGTGCGGGAGCGACCCGCGGACGTCGATGAGAGCATCGCCGATGGGCTTCGCGGCGCCCCGGCCGGTCAGCGACCGGGCAGCGGGACGCTGCTCGACGCCTTCTGGCGCATCGTCCGGGGCGGCACGGAGTTGATCGTGCTCGCCGTCGTCGCGACGACGGTGGGCGCGTTCGTCTCCTCGGCGGTGAGCGAGAAGCGGTACACGGCGGCGGCCGACGTGCTCTTCACCTCGCAGGACCTGCTCGGGACGGCCGCGGGGTCGACGGATCCGGCCCGCGAGTCGGCGACGAACGAGGCGTTGCTCGCCCTCCCCGTCATCGCCGACCGCGCCGCCGGCCTCATGGCCGGCGAGGCCACCTCCGCGACGCCGGCGACCGTGCGCGAGGCCGTCTCGATCGTCGCGACGCCGAACAGCGATCTCATTCGGATCGAGGCGACGACGGCGGATCCGGTCGTCGCGGCGCGGATGGCCAACGCCTATGGCACGGCGTTCATCGACTTTCGCCTCGAGGTCGCGCAGGCGCAGATCCGGGAGGCGATCGACCGTGCACGCGCCGCCGATGCGCGATTGTCTGCGGCCGAGCAGGGCGGCGCCCGGGGTGCGTCGCTCAGCCGGCGCATCGTTGAGCTCGAGGAGAGACAGGCGGTGCCGTCGGCCGGGGCGCGCCTGGTCCAGCCCGCGAGCCCGCCGGACGGACCGAGCTCGCCCAAGCCCGTGCGGAACGCGATCCTCGGCGCCATCGTCGGCGCGGCGCTCGGCTTCGGCCTTGCCGCCGTCCGCGACCGCCGGCGGGAGTCCCCCGTCCCCTGGCGGGACCGCGTCGGCGCGGAGCGCGCCGAGCCGGGCGGCTGAGGTCCGGGGCCGCGGTCGTAGCGGCTACGAGCTGCGGGCGCGACCGTTCGTCGCCGGCACCACGAACCCCAGGTCCGCCGAGATGCTCGCGGCCGCGTCGACGGTGTGCCGGATCAGGTCCGGGCGCGTCTTCGCGGTGAAGCGGGGGGCCGGGAGGCAGACGCCGACGCTCGCCTGGACC
The DNA here is from genome assembly GCA_034664705.1 of Solirubrobacteraceae bacterium. Taxonomy (GTDB): domain Bacteria; phylum Actinomycetota; class Thermoleophilia; order Solirubrobacterales; family Solirubrobacteraceae; genus JAOPZW01. Next base: position 4,113 of record JAXDHC010000103.1, on the reverse strand, counting down.
TGGCCGGAGAAGTCGCGCACCGGAGCGGCGACGCCGCAGATGCCCTCGCGCCAGGTCGCCTCGTTGATCGCGTAGCCCCGGCCGCGCACGACGTCGCGGTCCTTCTCGATGGCCTCGCGCGTCGTCGCGGTGCGCTCGGTGTAGCCCTCCAGGCCGCGCCGCAGGAGCCCGTCGATCTCGCTGTCGGGCGCGTAGGCGAGGATCGCGCGGCCGGTGGCCACGCAGTGCGCCGGGGCGCGCGCGCCGATCCGCGAGATGGGGCCGACCGGGTGGACGCCCTCGAGGCGGTCGATGTAGATGACCTCCCCGTCGGCGTAGAGCGCGAGGTGCGACGTCTCGCCGGTCAGCTCGTTGAGCCGCCGCAGGTGCGGCGCCGCGGTGGCGCGCAGGTCGAGGTCGGTCGTGGCGAGCGTCGCGAGCGAGAAGCACCGCAGGCCGATGGCGTAGCGCGCGGTGAGCGGGTCCTGGCGCGCGTAGCCGCGCGCGTGGAGCGTTGAGAGCAGGCGGTGCGCGCTCGGGCTCGACACGCCCAGCGCGTCGGCCAGCTCGCCCACCCCCACGCCGTGGCCGCGCTCGGCGAGGATCTCCAGCGCGTCCAGCGTGCGCTCGATCGTCTGGCCGGTGTTGGGCCGTCCGCCGGGGTGCTCGGCCTTTGCGGAACGGGGTTTCGCCGCGGTGCGCATCGCCGAACAACGATACCCATTTGGCGGGTCGCGCCCGGCGGGGCGGAGGGCCGCGCCCGACCCCCACGTGCGAGCGGTCCGACCATTTCCGTTTTTGGCGCAGCGGCGCGGGGTGAAGAGCGGCCGCCGGGCCACCGCAAGTTCTTCGGACCAGGGGCGTTGTGACCGGCGTACTGCTCAACGACTCGTCGGCGGGCGCCGGGAGGCGCGCGTCGATCCGGAGGTGTGTGCCGAATGGGGCCGAGGCTCTTCACTGCGGCGTTGGCCGCGTTGGTCGTCATCGGCGTGCCAGCGATCTCGCACGCCGCGCAGGACGTCGACGGGATCACCGGCCACGCGGAGTCCGTCGACTCCCGCGCGAAGGCCATGGTCAGGCCGACGGACGCCCAGCGCGACGCCGTGGCCGCCATCGCCTCGCGGGCGGGCGCGGGCACGCGCGTGTCCTGGGACCACCGCTTCGGGACTCCGCGGTCGATCGTCAACACGCGCGGGCACCTGACCGGCCCCGCGGCCGGCGCCGCTGCCGCGATCGCCCGGGGCTGGGTGGACGCCAACCGCGCGGCGTTCGGCCTCTCCGCCACCGACGTCGCCGAGCTCGCCGTCGCCCGCGACCACGCCCTGCCGGGCACCGGCACGCACGTCGTGTCGCTGCAGCAGACGGCGGGCGGCGTCGAGAGCGTCGCGGGCGGCCGGATCAACGTCGCCGTGACGAGCGACGGTCGCGTCCTCAGCTACGCCGGCGACCCGGCGCGCAGCCCCGGCGGCCTCGCCGGCTCGTTCGCGCTGACCCCCGCGCAGGCGCTCGAGAAGGTCGCCGGCGCGCTCGCCCCCGGCGTCGCGTTCAGCCCGTCGACGAGCGGCACGCAGGCCGGCTACGACGTCTTCGCCCGCGGCCCGTTCGCGGCGGTCCAGCGCGTCAAGAAGGCCGCGTTCCTGACCGCCGACGGCGCCCGTCCGGCCTACCGCGTCCTCTTCACGCCCGCGCTGGACGAGGGCTTCGACGTCGTGGTCGACGCCGGCAGCGGTGACGTCCTCCACCGCCGCTCGCTCGTCGCCCACGCCTCCGAGGGCACGATCTACGAGAACTTCCCCGGCGCGCCGCAGGGCGGCCAGCCCCAGATCAGGAGCTTCGGCCCGACGCCCGAGTCGCCCTCCGGCTGGACCGACCCGACGGGCCTCACCGGGCTCGGCGGCCCGACGACGTTCGGCAACAACGCCAACACGTACGCGAACTACTCGAACTTCATCGCCCCGGCCGACCAGGCCCCGCGCCCGGTCAGCCCGACGAGCCAGTTCAACTACGCCTACGGCATGAACTGGCAGCGGTCGAACGGGGCCGCCGTCCCGCCGTCGTACGCGCTGGATCTCAACCCGGCGGCGACGAACCTCTTCTACCACCACAACCGCATCCACGACGAGTACTACGACCTCGGCTTCACCGAGACCGCCGGCAACTTCCAGATGAACAACTTCGACAAGGGCGGCAGCGGCGAGGACGCGATCCTCGGCCTCGTCCACGCCGGAGCGGCATCGGGCGGCGCGCCGACCTACACCGGCCGCGACAACGCCTACATGCTGACCCTCCCCGACGGCATCCCGTCCTGGAGCGGGATGTTCCTGTGGGAGCCGATCAACGACGCCTTCGAGGGCCCGTTCTCCGACGGCAACTTCGACATGTCGGTGATCCAGCACGAGTACACGCACGGCCTGTCGACGCGGTACGTCGCCGGCGGCGAGGCGCTCGGTGCGCACCAGTCCGGCTCGATGGGCGAGGGCTGGAGCGACTGGTACGCGCTGAACCACGCCTACCACACGGGCCTGCAGAGCAAGGCGGTCGTCGGCGAGTACGCCACCGGCAACGCCGAGCGCGGCATCCGAAACTGGAACTACGACCAGAACCCGACCGGCTTCGGCGACATCGGCTACGACCTCACCGGCCCCGAGGTCCACGCCGACGGCGAGATCTGGACCACGACGCTGTGGGACCTGCGCAAGGCGCTCGTCGCCCGCTACGGCGAGGCCCGGGGCGGCGAGATCGCGGCGCGCCTCGTGACCGACGGCATGCCGCTCACCGCGCCCGACCCGTCGTTCCTGGACGCCCGCGACGGTATCCTCGCCGCCGACGTCGATCGCAACCACGGCGACAACTTCGACGCCATCTGGACCGCCTTCGCGCATCGCGGCGCGGGCGCGGCGGCGACGAGCAAGGGCGGTGACGACACCGACCCACAGCCCGCGTTCGACCACCCGACGGCCGGGCGCAACGGCACGCTCGTCGGCACCGTCGTCGACGCGGCGAGCGGCGCGCCCGTCGCCAACGCCCGCGTGATCGTCGGGCAGTTCGAGGCGCGCGTCACGCCGCTCGTGCGCTCGTCCTCGACCGGCGGCTTCTCGGCGAAGATGGTCGCCGGCAGCTACGACCTGACGATCCAGGCCCCGGGCTACGGCGCGCAGACGTTCAAGACGGGCGCCGTCCCGGCCGGCGGCACGCGCCGCCTGACCGTGCGGGTCCAGCCCAACCTCGCGTCGAAGAGCAACGGCGCGACCGTCGTGTCGACCTCGAGCGAGGACGACGGCCTGCCGGCGCAGTTCCTGATCGACGACACCGAGGCCAGCGTCTGGGCGACCCGGAAGGGCACGACCCCGTACAACGACGGGCCCGACCAGCGCGCGACGATCAGGCTCGCCAAGCCGGCCCGCATCACGGCCATCCAGGTCAGCGCGTTCAAGAACACGACGGCCTCGCGCTTCACCGCGCTGAAGGACTTCACGTTCCAGACGTCGACCGACGGCGTGACGTGGACGACCGTGCAGACCGGCGGCTTCACCTACCAGAAGCCGCGGCCCGTGGCCCCCGACCTGCACTACAAGCGCTTCACGCTCGCGCGCCCGGTGCAGGCCGGCTACGTCCGCTTCTTCATCGACTCGGTGCAGGGCGAGACGCAGACCCAGGCGCAGGCCGCCGAGCTGCAGGTCTTCGCCGGCAACTCGGCCACGGTGACGCCGAACCCGGGCGCGCCCGAGCCGCCGTTCTCGGACTCCGGGACGATCGTGGCCGGCAACCCGACCGTCGGCGACCCGACCGGCCTGCAGCACGCGTGGGGCGTGACCGGCAACGAGTTCACGAACACGTGCACCATGCCGCCGGCGTCGCAGGGCGCCGACGCCTGGGTCTCGCAGCTGCCCAAGGGCTTCGGCGACGGCACGCACAACGTCTCGGTGTCGGGCGGCGAGAGCACCCCGGCGGGCCATGACCTGGACCTGTACTTCCTCGACAGCCAGTGCCAGCTCATCGGGTCTGCGGCCACCTCGGCCGCGGACGAGTCGACCACCATCCCCGGCGGCACGGCCTACGTGCTGACGCAGCTGTGGCTCGGGGCGAACGTGCCGATCACGCTCAGCGCGACCGCCGCCGCGTAGGCCGCGAACA
>JAXDHC010000102.1:0-4995 GCA_034664705.1 Solirubrobacteraceae bacterium | reverse complement strand
GGCCTCCCGGTCCCGCGCGGGGTCCGTGCCGTTCCGCGCGGGCACCGTCTCAGGCGACCGGTCGGCGGTCCGTCACAGGATCAGGTCCTGCGCCACCTTGGCGAGGACCTCCGACGCCTGGCGGAGCTGCTGCAGCGACACGCGCTCGTTCGCGCAGTGGCACTCGGCGACGTTGCCCGGGCCGAAGGTGATCGCCTCCATGCCGGCGTCGTTGACGAGGTTGCGGACGTCGCTGGCGTACGGGGTCCCGTAGATCTCCGCCGCCTGTCCGGTGACCTCGCCGACGGTCGCGGCGACCGACTTGGCGAACGCCGAGTCGTGGTCGATCTCGGCGGGCTCGAAGCCGAGCTCGAAGCGGGTCACCTCGGCCTCGAAGCCCTCGACGCCGCGACTGGCCTGCGCGATCCGCGCGCGCAGCTCCTCCAGCTCGCCGTCGATCGTCTCGCCGGGCAGGAGCCGCCGGTCGAGCAGGAGGTCGCAGTGGTCGGCCACCGCGTTCTCCTTCACGCCCGCGCGCACGACGGTCGGCGTGCAGCTGCCGCCGGGCAGCAGCGGGTGCGGCTTGGCCCGCACGTCGCGGTCGTAGGTCTCGATCGCGTCGAGCACCGGGCGCAGGTGCGGCACGGGGTTGAGCCCGAGGTGCGACCGGCTGGCGTGGATCGAGCGGCCCTTGATGCGGATCCGGTAGGTGCCGAGGCCGCGCTCGGCGACGGCGACCTTGAGCTCGGTCGGCTCGGTCACGATGCCGAAGTCGCCGGCGAACCCGGCCTCGATGAGCGACAGGGTGCCCGGCTCCGCGCACTCCTCGCCGGCGGCGAACTGCAGGATCAGGGTGCCCCGCAGCTCGTCCGCGCGATGGCTGAGATGGTGCGCCACGGCGATCTGCGTCGTGAGCCCCGCCTTCATGTCGCACGCGCCGCGACCGAACAGGTGCCCGTCGCGGACCTCGCCCGCGAAGGGATCCATGTCCCACCCGTCGCGGTCGTCGATCGGGACGGTGTCCATGTGGCCGTTGAGCACGAGCCGCGGGCCGTCGCCGCTGCCGCGGATCACCGCGGCGACCGACGGCCGGCCCGGCGCCATCTCGACGATGTGGACCTCCGCCGGGGTGGGCGCGAGCCACGCGGCCACCCGCTGGGCCATCTCGACCTCGTAGATGCCGGGGTTGACGGACTGCGCCTGCACGAGCGAGCGCAGCACGTCGATCAGGAACGGCTCGCCGAGCGCCGCCTCGGCGCTCGCGAGCTCGATCGTCGGCTCGGTCAGCGTCACGACGCGGCCTCGAACCGGGGCGTGCGCTCGGGATGCTTCGTGCGCCGGGCGTCGCCGTCGCGCTCGGCGCGCAGCCGCTCGCGAAGCTCCGTCGTGGCCTCCTCGTCGACGCCGCCGTCGCGCAGGACGACGCCGTAGACCTCGCGGGCGGCGTCCGCGCCCGGGATGTACTCGTTCAGCACGTCGTCGGCGACGGCCTCGGGGGCGCGGTCCAGCGGATCGCCGAAGCCGCCGCCGATGGCCGTCTCGATGCGCACGACGTCGCCGGCGTGCAGCGCGATGTTCGACTGGCGCGAGCTCAGCGGCTCCCACGTGTCCGACCCGGCGGGCTTGACCTGCATGAGGTTCGGAGCGCCGTCGTCGCCGCCGAACAGCCCGAACGGCGGGATCACCGACCGGTCCAGGCACGTCGACAGCACGCAGTCCTCGGTCATCTCGATGTCGCGGACGATGCCGAAGCCGCCGCGGTGACGGCCGGCGCCCTCCGCGCCGGTGCGCAGGCCGAACTGACGCACCTTCATCGGGAACGCGTTCTCGAGCGACTCGGCGGGCTGGCTGCGGCAGTTGGACAGCGGGTCCTGGATGCAGGTCCACCCGTCCTTGGCGTCCATCCCGCCCCAGCCGCCCTTCGGGTTGAGGATCGCGACCCACGGCTCGCCGTTGGCCCGCTTGCCGCCGAGCGTGTAGACGTTGCAGGTCCCCAGCTCGCCGGCGCACGCGCGCTCGGGGATGCCGGGCGAGAGCGCCGCGAACACCATGTCGATCAGCCGGTTGCAGGTCTCGGTGAGCCCGCTCACCGTCGACGCCGGCGGCCGCGGGTTGACCACGGTGCCCTCCGGCGCCGTGACCGTGATCGGCAGGAACGCGCCGTCGCTCGGGTGGATGTTCGAGTCGGTCAGCATGAGCATCCCGATCCACACCGAGGCCAGCGTGACGCTGAAGACGCAGTTCACCGCGCCGCCGACCTGCGGGTCGCTGCCCGCGAAGTCGAAGGCGATGTCGCTGCCCTGCTTGCGCGCGGTGATCTGGATCTTCACCGGATGGCCGTGGATGCCGTCCGTGTCCATGTAGTCGGTGAACGTGTACGTCCCGTCGGGGATCCGCGCGATCTCGGAGCGCATGTGGCGCTCGGAGTACTCGACGATCTCGTCCATGCCGGCCAGGACCATGTCGCGGCCGTAGCGCTCGAACAGCGAGTGGAAGCGCCGCATCCCGGTCTGGATGCCGGCGGTCTGGGCCGCGATGTCGCCCTCGGTGTTCCGCGGGAGGCGGACGTTGCTGAGGATGATGTTCCAGACGTCGCGGTTGCGCTCGCCCGCCTCGAAGATCCGCACGGCCGGGAGGATCAGCCCCTCCTGGTACATCTCGGTCGCGTCGCCGGGCATCGAGCCCGGGGCCATTCCGCCGACGTCGGTGTGGTGGCCGCGGTTGCCGATGAACCCGACGAGCTCCTCCTCCCAGAAGACGGGCGCGAACACCGTCACGTCCGGGAGGTGCGTGCCGCCGCTGTAGGCGTCGTTGACCATGAACACGTCGCCGGGGTTCATGTTCTCGACGCCGTACTGGTCGATGCCGCTCTTGACCGACTGCGGCATCGCGGCGATGTGGATCGGACAGCCCTGCATGTCCTGGGCGATGAGCCGCGCGTCGCGGTCGAAGACCGCCGTCGAGAGGTCCTTGCCCTCGTTGAAGATGACCGAGTGGGCCGTCTTCAACATCGTGATGGTCACTTCCTCGCAGATCTGGATGAAGCCGTTGCGCAGCACCTCCAGCGTCACGGCGTCGATCGCCTGCGCCGCGCCGGACTTCTGCGCGCGTTCCTCGATGACGGTCATCGTGCCTCCGTTCCCGCTCACGAGCGGCCGCCCGCGACCTCGGCGAGCGGCGCGGCCGCGTCGGCGGCCACGTTCGTGTGGATGATCAGGTTGCTGTACTCGTCGACCTCGCAGGCCATGCCGGTGGCGACCCAGACGGTCGAGCCGGCCTCCTCGAGGATCGCGGGGCCCTCCAGGCGCGTGCCGGGCGCCAGCGAGTACCGGTCGTAGACGTCCACCGGCCCGTAGCCGTCGTCCTCGAGCACCTCGCGGCTGCCCTTGGGCACGGGCGCGCCGCCGGTGTCCTGCACGCGGCCCGGCGCGTACTGCGGCAGCGTGCCGACCGCCGTCACGCGCAGGCTGACCAGCTCGGGCACCCCGTCGCGCAGGCGGATCGTGTACACGTCCTCGTAGGTGTCCTCGAACTGCTGGACCATGCTCTGCAGCGTGTCCGCGGTCACCGGATACTCGCCGAACTCGATGCGCAGCTCGTGCACCTGGCCGCGGTAGCGGATGTCGGCGATGTGGCTCAGCGTCACGTCGGCCTCGTCGACGCCCTGCGAGCGCAGGCGGTCGAGCGTGTCGTTGCGCAGCGACTCCAGGCGGGTGTTGATCTGTCCCGCGTCGGCCTCCTCGGCGGAGGACAGGTAGGCGACGGCCGTGTCCTCCTGGAAGTTCGTCATGAGCAGGCCCATGGCGCACGAGTTGCCGGGGACCGGCGGGATGAGCACGCGGGGCATGCCGAGCGACTTGGCGACCGGGCCGGCCACCGCGCCGCCCGCGCCGCCGAAGGCGGCGAGCGCGAGGTCGCGCGGGTCCAGGCCCTTCCAGATCGACACCGAGCGCGCGGCGTTGGCCATGTTGGCCTGGGCGATCTCGACCATGCCGTTGATCACGCGCTCGACCGACAGGCCGAGCGGCTCGGCCAGCTTCTCCGTGACCGCGCGGCGCGCGGCCTCGCGGTCGAGGCGGACGCGGCCGTCGGCGAGCTCGTCGGACAGGATGCCCTTCAGCAGGAGCGCGTCGGAGAGCGCGGGCTCCTCGCCGCCGCGGCCGTAGCAGACCGGGCCGGGCGTCGAGCCCGCCGACTGCGGGCCCATCTTCAGCGCGCCGCCCTGGTCGATCCAGCCGATCGAGCCGCCGCCGGCGCCGACCGACTCGACGTCGACCATCGGCACGCGGGCGGGCAGGCCCCACTCGACCTGCTTCTGGGTGTTGAGGTACGGCGTGCCCTTGGAGATCAGCGCGACGTCGGTGCTGGTGCCGCCGACGTCGAAGGTGACGATGTCGTCGATGCCGACCTGGGCGGCGATCTTGCCGGCCGCGATGGCGCCGGCCGCCGGGCCGGAGGACAGGGTGCCGATCGGCTTGTCGACGGCGCGCTCGGCCGTGACCATGCCGCCGCTGCCCTGCATGAGGAACAGCCGGCCGGTGAAGCCCGTGCGCCCGAGCTCGTCCACGAGGCGCCGGATGTAGCGCACCATGATCGGCTTCATGTACGCGTCGACGACGACCGTGTTCGTCCGCTCGTACTCGCGGTACTCGGCGTTGACCTCGCTGGACAGCGAGTAGGAGACGTCCGGGGCGACCTCGGCGATCAGCTCGCCGATCCGCCGCTCGTGCGAGGCGTTCGCGTAGGAGTGCAGCAGCGAGACGGCGATGGACTCGACGCCCTCGTCGCGCAGCCGGGCGATCGCCGTGCGGGTGGCGTCCTCGTCGAGCGCGATCTCGACCACGCCGTTGCGGTCGACGCGCTCGGGGACCTCGAGGCGCCAGCGGCGCGGCACGAACGGCACCGGCTTGACCCAGTCGAGGTCGTAGCCCCGCTCGCGGTCGGTCCGCATGATCTCGAGGACGTCGCGGAAGCCCTCGGTCGTCAGCAGCCCGGTCGTCGCGCCCTTGCGCTCGA
>JAXDHC010000101.1:0-4469 GCA_034664705.1 Solirubrobacteraceae bacterium | reverse complement strand
TGTCGATGCTGTCCAGGTAGAGCTCGGCCGTCGCGCCGACGGCGTCGCGGGACGCCTTCAGGAGCTGCGTCGGTACTTCGGCGAACGCACCCTCGAAGGCCTGGGACGGGGTTTCGGTGGGCATGTGTCTCCGATCTGGTTGGGGTGCTAGCAAGTTAGCATCTTGTCCAGCTAGCAGCTAGCGCCCGGGTGGGGCCCGCGAACGGCGGGCCGCCGCCGGCGGGGAGGCGCAGGGCGCCGCGCGCCGGGTATACGCTGCCCGCGAGAGGAGCCGACGACGACCGCGAGCGAACGCACCGGCCCGAGCCGACCGACGCCGCCCGACCAGGCGATCTTCCGTGACGTCATCGGGCACTTCGCCAGCGGCGTCACGGTCATCACGGCGTCCCACGAGGACGTCGACTACGGGATGACGGCGAGCGCGGTGTCCTCGCTCTCGCTCGACCCCCCGATGCTGCTCGTCTGCGTGAACCGCGCGACGGTCACCGAGACGGCGATCGCCGGCAGCGGCGCGTTCGGGGTGAACATCCTGCACGAGGACCAGGGCGAGGTCGCCGAGCGCTTCGCCGGGCGCCACACGCCCGAGAAGTTCGCCGGGGTGGGGACGACTCGCGGCGCGTGGGGCAGCCCGCTCCTCGAGGACGCGCTGGCGTGCATCGAGTGCCGCGTGCACGAGCAGGTCACCGGTGGCACGCACACCGTCTTCATGGGTCTCGTCCAGCACGCGGAGTCGCGGCCGGGCGCGCCCCTGACGTACTTCCGCGGCTCGTTCGGGCGCTTCGAGCAGTCGCGCGACCGGGCCGTGTACGAGGAGCTGCGCGACCGCGTGATGGACCGCCGGCTCGCGCGCGGCCGCCCGCTCGAGACCGAGGCGCTCGCCGACGAGCTGGGGGCCGAGCGCGCCGGCGTCTACCACGCGCTGACCAAGCTGCACACCGAGGGGCTCATCACGCGCGACCCGGCGAAGGGCTACGTCGTCACCCCGATGACCGCGCGGGTCTCGGACGAGATCTTCGACGCCCGCTGCGCCGTGGAGGTCGGGGTCGCGGAGGCGACGGTGGGGCGCATCGGCGGGCAGCGGCTCGCCACGCTGCGCGGCGCCATGCAGGACACGCTGCCGCTCATCCGCGACGACCGCTTCGTCGACATCGACGCCTACGCGAAGGCCAACGACCGCTTCCACGCGCTCCACGTCGCCCTCGCCGGCTCGACGCCGCTGTCGGAGGCGTACGCGCGGCTGACGAACCTCGGGCTCATCGCGCGGACGCTCACCCCCGACGACCGCGCGAGCTCGAAGCTGGTCGAGGATCATCGCCGCCTCGTCGAGGCCTACGAGGCGCCCTCGCTCGACGAGGCCAAGCGCGTCATCCGCGAGCACGCTGAGCGCGCCAAGGAGACGCACCGCCGGGCGATCGAGGCGGCCGGCGGCGAGATCTAGGCGCGGGCGGCGGCGAGCCGGCGCGAGCGCCGCAGCTCGCGCAGCGCCAGCGCGGCGGCGACGAGCACGGCGACGCCGAGCGCGCCGTGGGTCAGCGTGCCTGCGGCCTTGCTGAACGACGCGTGGAAGGCGTAGCCGACGAGCGTGAAGGTCGTCGCCCACACCGCGGTCCCGAGCAGGCTCCACGGCAGGAAGGCCCGCAGCCGCATTCCCGAGGCTCCGGCCAGGAACGGCGCGACGGCGCGGACGAGGCCGACGAAGCGGCCGATCAGGATGGCCTTGGCGCCGTGCTCGGCGAAGAAGCCGTCGACCCGCTCCAGGCGGGCGGGCGTCACGCCGACGCGCGGGCCGCGCGTGAGCAGGAAGCGCCGGCCCAGGCGCCGGCCGAGCGCGAAGCTCGCCAGGTCGCCGAGCGCCGCTGCCGCCCAGGCGAGCGGCAGCATCACGGCGAGGTCGATCTCGCCCTGCGCGGCGACGACGCCGCCGAGCACGATGGCGGTCTCGCCGGGCGCCACGAGACCGACGAACGCGCCGGTCTCGAGGAACGCCATTCCCGCGACGAGCGCATACGTCCACGCGCCGAGCGTGTCGGAGAGGCCGCGCAACGCGCCCTCGAGGTCCGGCAGCTCGACGAGCCCCGCGGTGACGGCGGCGAAGACGGCGGCGGCGAGCACGCCGACGCCGAGCAGGGCCCGGCGGTGCGCCGGCGACGGCGCCGCGACCTGTGTGGGCGGCACGGTGGCCGGGCGCAGGTTCACGCCGCCACCGGCACGCGCTGCTCGTCGCGGCTGCGCACGGGCAGGCGGCGCGGCGTCTCGGCGCGCGGCGCGGCGGGGACCTCGACGATCCGCAGCGCGGGCTGGTCCTCGCGCGCCCACCGGGCCAGCGTCCGGCGCAGGCTGCCGAGCGCGGTCAGGCCGATCGGGGTCGGCAGCCAGATCGCGATGGAGCGGTAGGCGAGCACGGAGACGAGCGCGTGGTCGGGCGCGACGCCGAAGGCGAGCAGGACGCCGACCATGCCGCCGCTGACGGCGCCGGGGATCGGCAGCGTGTTGGCGATCTGGCCGACGAAGTAGCCGAGGACGACCACGGCGAGCTGCGGCGGGGCGCCGAAGGCGTGCAGCATGGCCCACAGGACGGCGGCGTCGAAGCCCCACCAGGCCACCGCGCCGAGCAGGCGGGCGTCGCCGGTGCGCACGAGGGCGACCGCGTCGCGCACGCCCGTGCCGATCGCGGCCGGGACGTTGTGCAGGGCCACGCGGACGCGGACGGCGCGGGACGCGCCCTGCGGAGCCTCGGGCGCGGGCGCCGCCGTGCGCCGGCGGGCGCCGAGCGCGATGCCGGCGACGATGGCCAGCGTGGCGGCGGCCGCGGGCAGCGCGCTCAGGAGGACCGGGCCGGGGCTCTCGACGATGCCGAACGTGAGCACGCCGCCGGCGATGGCGATGGCGCCGAGGAACACGGCGTAGAGGAGGACGAGGAAGGTCAGCAGCGTGCGCGTCGCCCCGCGGGCGCCGAGGCCGGCGCGCCGCAGCGCCCAGATCGTCAGCGCCGCGCCGCCGGCGCCACCGGTCGGCAGCAGCCGCGTCGCCGCCGCGCCGCCGAGCGTGACCTCGGCGCTCTCGCGCAGGCCCATGCGGCGGGTCGCGCGGCGGCCGACGAGCCAGAGCAGCGCGATGTAGCCGCCGAACGACGCGAGCTCGAAGGCCGCTCCAGCGATGACCCAGCGCGGGTCGGCGTCCAGGGCGCGCCGCAGGGCGTCGGCGAAGGCGTGCAGGGGGCCGCCGGCGACGACGAGGGCGATCGCGGCGGCCACCGCGAGCGCGGCGGGCACGGCCGCCCGGCGCGCCAGGGCGCGCCAGTCGAGACCGGGAAGGACGAGGGCGGGGATGGGCTCGGCGGACGCGGACATGGGGCTCCTTGGCACGGCGCCTCCCGGCGATGCGCTGGGTCCTTCTTCGCGCGAGCGGCGCGATCGGATGCATGCCTCGTCGCCGTGCGGCAGCGCGGTGACGGCGGATCCGGCGAGCTGGGCGGAGGCGGAGGCCATCGACGCGACCGAGTATCCGTTTCGGCGCTCCCCGCCACACGCCGGACACCTAGAGGGCGACGGTGGGGGTATCCGTACCCCGAAGGGCGGCCGTGCGGCCCGCCCGCTGCGACCGCGCCCAGCGGACCGCCCTCAGTCCAGGGGCCTGCGCGGGTCCGTGTGCTCGACGATCTCGGCCTCGGGGTGGCCGTCCTTCTCCACCACGAGGTAGCGGTCGGTCCGCTCGACGACCGACTCGACCTCCGGGAGCTCGTGACCAGCGAGGACGGCGAAGCGCCGCGAGTTGTCGCGGATGGCCTCGTACTCCGCGCGCGTGAGCTCGATCAGCTTGTTGCAGCCGAGCCGCGCGCACTCGCACATGAAGGTCATGAGGCCGCTGTCGTCCTGACCCGCCTCCATGCCCTCGTTGATGCGGCGGAACGTCGCCTCGTTCATCGCGGCGCGCTGCTTGCCCAGGGAGTCCATGCGGCCAGGGTAGATGGTGGCTCGCTACTGTCGAGCGCATGATCCATCGCAGCCTCGGACGCACCGGCGTCGACGTCAGCCCGCTCTGCCTCGGCGCGATGATGTTCGGCGCGTGGGGCAACCCCGACCACGAGGACGGGGTCCGGATCATCCACCGGGCGCTCGACGCCGGCATCAACTTCATCGACACCGCCGACGTCTACTCGCGCGGGGAGTCCGAGGAGATCGTCGGCCGGGCGCTGGCGGGCGGGCGCCGCGACGACGTCGTGCTCGCCACGAAGGTCCACGGGGCGATGGGCGACGACCCCAACCAGCGGGGCAACTCGCGGCGCTGGATCATCCGCGCGGCCGAGGCGTCGCTGAAGCGCCTCAACACCGACTGGATAGACCTCTACCAGATCCACCGTCCGGAGGCGGACACCGACATCGACGAGACCCTCGGCGCGCTGAGCGAACTCGTCCACCAGGGCAAGGTCCGCTCCATCGGCTCCTCGACGTTCCCGGCGTCGCAGATCG
>JAXDHC010000100.1:0-3716 GCA_034664705.1 Solirubrobacteraceae bacterium | reverse complement strand
AGGATCGAGCTCGACAGCTCGCGCACCGACACGGTGAGGATGTACACCCAGCCGGCGAGCAGCCCGGGCACGAGCAGGGGCAGCACGATGCGCCGGAAGCTCTGCCACCAGCCGGCGCCGCAGGTCTGCGCGCACTCCTCGAGCTCGCCGCTGATCTGGTACATCGAGCTCGCCGCGTAGCGCATGCCGTAGGGCATGTAGCGCGTGAAGTACGCGAGCAGCAGGATCCACAGCGTTCCGTAGATCGGGACGGGGAAGCGCAGGTAGACGAACAGCAGCGCGACGCCCATCACGAGGCCGGGGATGGCGAGCGGCAGGAACGCGAGGTTGTCCACGAGCCAGCGGCCGGGCATGCGCGTGCGCACGACCAGCCACGCCGCCACGGCCATCAGCAGCATCACCAGCGTGGCCGAGCCGATGCCGAGGATGAACGAGTTCTTCAGCGCCGTCAGCGTGCCGGAGTTCGAGAACGTGAAGGCGTAGTTCTCGCCCGTCAGGTGGGTGAGCGTCGTCAGCGACGGCACCGAGTAGAAGCGCTGCGTCGAGGCGTAGAGCAGGATGAGCATCGGCGCCACGACGGCGAACAGGAAATAGGCCACGATGAGCCCGGTCGCCGGCCAGCGCCAGCGGCCGAGCTCCATCGGTCGTGGCCGGAACCCCTTGCCCGTCACGGTCTGGAAGGTCTTGGCGCGCTTGGACAGGCGCGAGTGCCAGAAGACGCCGATCGCCGTCAGCACGAGCAGCGACATCGCGTAGGCCCCGGCCTGGCCGTACTGCGGCGGGAACCCGCTGAGGACGCGCCAGATGCGGGAGGTGAACACCCACAGGCCCTCCGGGACGCCGAGGAGCGCCGGCACCTCGAACGCCTCGAGCGTCCGCACGGCCATGATGAGGATCGCGGCGTACAGCGCCGGGCGCACGAGCGGCAGCGTGACCCGCCGGAAGACCGTCGGCAGCCGCGCGCCGCTGAGCAGCGCGGACTCCTCGAGCGCCGGGTCCATCGAGCGGAACGCCGCGACCATGAGCAGGAAGACGAGCGGCGAGAGGTGCAGACCCTCGACGAGCATCATCCCCGGCAGCGAGAAGACGTTCAGCGTGCCCGGACCGAAGAGCGGCTCGAGGAGCTTGTTGTACAGGCCGATGCGCGGGCTGGCGAGGAAGATCCACGCGATCGTGTGCAGGATCCCCGGGAGGATCAGGGGCACGAGCGAGGCGGCCATCATCAGCGACTTGAACGGCACGTCGGTGCGCACGATGAGGTACGCGAGCAGCGTGCCGAGGCTGACCGAGATGACGGTGGAGCCGGCGGCGAACGCCAGCGAGTTGGCGACCATCTCGGTCAGGCCGACGGTGCCGTAGGCCTGGCGGAACCAGGCCAGCGTGAAGCCGCGGTCGTCGAAGAACGCGCCCCACACCAGATACCCGAGCGGCACGAGCGCCAGGTAGCCGATGAGGGCGACGACGAGGAGGACGATGAGGTTGCGCGCGGACAGCAGCCTCCGCCAGCTCACGCGCCGCAGCTCCAGCCGGTGGCGGACCCGACCGGGGCGCGGTGCGACGTCGAAGTTCCCGACCTCCGCCATGGTGCGCTCGCTCGTGACCGGGGCGGCCTCGGCGGAAGGCCGGACCGCCCCAGCCGCTCAAGCAGTCGTCACTGGACCTCCGCCCCGCGGGCCTCGGCGGGCACCGCGTCGACGACGTAGTCCGTGCCCTCGCCGATCTTCTTCTGCGTCGGATGCCGCTCGATGTTGTGCAGGCGCATGTGGCGCACGAGGCCGGTGTCCTGGATGGCGAGGTACCGCGCGGTCTCCTCGGGATCCAGGTTGAAGTGCTGGTGCCACGCCCAGACGGGCGGCGAGAACAGCGAGCCCTCCGACCAGTCGATGCGCTCCTCCGGCTCGCCGTCGTAGTTGACGATCGAGAAGCCGTGACCCTTGACGATGTAGATGACCGCCTCGGTCGTGTGGCGGTGACGCACGGAGTTGCCGCCCGGGGCGAGCTCCGCGAGGTGCGACGACAGGACGCGGTTGCCCGCCAGCTCGAACCACAGCCCCTTGTTGTTGCGCCACGGGCGCTGGACCAGCTCGATCGTCCGCAGGTCCTCGGGGACCGACAGCCCCGTCACCGGCGGGTTCTCGCGCATGAACGCCTCGCGCGCGCCGACCTCCGACCGGTCGAGCCTCTCGCTGTCCTTGGCCAGGACCTGGAACTCCTCCCACTCACCCATGCTCCGCTCCTCCACGGTGGTTGGCTGGCGGCAGCCTACCACAAACGGTCCTACCATTAGTCACTTTGTCCCGCCCCGGTCGCCACGGACCGTGAGCCCGCTCACGAACCGGCGCTGCCGCCGGGTGTAGCCTCCCCAGGAAGGCACGAACCGGGAGGCCATCATGCGCCACGCGACCGATCGCGTCCGCCACGCCACGCCCGCGCCTCCGCCGGCCGTGGGGCCCCTGGCCGGACCGCGGCGCGCGCCCGGTCCCGTCATGCTCGCGACGCTCCAGGGCGCGGGGCTGCACCCCGACGCGGCCCGCCTCGCCGTCGCCGTCGCGGCCGAGTCCGGCCGGCGCCTGATCGTCGTGCACGTCGTCGACCACCCGCCGTCCGCTCCGCCCGGGCGGCGCTATGACCCGGGCCCGGCGCCCGCCGTCGCCGCGTCGTTGCAGGCGCCGGTCGACCTCGCCATCGCCGCGGGCGCCGCGGTCACCCACGGGCGGGTCCGCAGCCTGCGCCCGCTCGCCACGCTGGTCGACCTCGTCACCGAGCATGACCCGGATCTCGTCGTGTTCGGCGCCGACCCCGACGGGCTGTCTTGGCTGCGCGCCGTCTCCCGCCGCCGGCATCGCCACGCGGTGCACGTGCTCCGGCGGCGGACGTCGTGCCTCCTCTGGCAGCCCGGCGACGGGCGGCCGGGCGCGCCGCCGTGAGCCTCATCCCGGCACCACGCTGACGTGGATCGCGCTGGGGTCCCAGCGCTCGCCGACCAGGCGCAGCGCCCGATCGACGTCGGCCAGGCCGAAGCTGTGCGTGCACAGGCGCTCGAACGGATACCGGCCGGACTCGATGAGCCGCAGCGCCTGCTCGACGGAGGCGAAGTCGCGGCCGCGCACGCCGCGGATCGTCGCCTCCTTGCGCACGACGAGGTCGTTGCGCATCGGCGCCGTCTGGCCGTGCTTGGACCCCGCGAGGATGAGGATGCCGCGCTTGGCGAGCGCCTCGATCGCCTGGTCGATGATCTCGGTCGCGCCCGGCGTGAGGTCGATGACGACGTCCACGCCCGCGCCGCCGGTGAGCTCGCGCACCCGCTCGACGAGCGGCTCGCGGTCGCCCTCGATCGTGTGGTCGGCGCCGAGCGCGCGGGCGACCTCGAGGCGGTCCGGGCTGTGCGACGTCCCGCTGACGATGATCGTGCCCAGGCCGGCCTCGCGCCCGGCCGCCACGCAGCCGAGGCCGTGCTGGCCGGGGCCGATCACGAGCATCGACGCGCCGAGCGGCGGGTCGGCCACGTCGCGCACCCAGCGGATGCCGTTGGAGATCGGGACGAACAGCGCGGCGAGCTCGCCGGGCACGTCGTCGGCGAGGCGGTGCACGAGCGAGTTGGGGTGGATGTACTGGAGCTCGGCGAAGCCGCCCCAGAGGCCGGAGCCGACCGTCGTCGGCGTCGAGCCGTAGCGCAGGAACGGCGCGCTGCCGCGCGAGTCCGTCGCGTCGCACAG
>JAXDHC010000099.1:0-7162 GCA_034664705.1 Solirubrobacteraceae bacterium | reverse complement strand
GCGCCGGGGCTCTGCTCGACCTCGGCGACGGCCCGCGAGAGACGTCCCGCGAGCGCGCCGCCCGCTCGTTCCGGCGGCGTGCCGACCGCGTCCTCCCCCTCCTGCAACAGCGCGCTCCTCCGCTTCGGATGCGGACATGCCGGCGATGGCACCGGCGTCGCCTGACCATATCCGTCCCTGGCCGCCCCGCGCCAGGGCAGTCTGGGTACGGTAGGGCCATGGGTCCGCGAGTGCGGGGTCCGGCACCCACGTGAGCGAGCGCCCGAGCCTCGTCGCCCTGGCACGCCGGCGCGCGGACGCGCTGCGCTACGACCTGGGACGCATCCGCGTCCATCGCCCGGCGGACGCGGCGAAGATCGCGCTCGGCCGGCTGTCGTCGGGCGCGCTGGGCGCGGCGCGCGAGGTGAAGCTCCGCGCCCGGCCGATCGCCGTCGACGACGCGACCGTCGCCGGCGCGCTCGGCGGCGAGACGGCGGCCGCGGGACTCCGGGCGCGCGGCCTCGAAGCGCTTCCGGTCGTCGCCGCCTTCGACGCCGAGCTGGACCGACCGGGGCGCGACTGGACCGCGCTGGTGGCGTGCGCGGACGCCCTCGTCGCGCATCGCTTCGACCTCCTGGGCTCGGGGCCGACGGACCTCGGCGACCCCATCGACTGGGCCCGCGACTTCAAGACGGGCGTCCGCTGGCCCACCCGCCACGTCCGCCGGCTGCGCGAGAACCATCCCGACGACTCGGACATCCTCGTCCCCAGCGTCCTGTGCTGGTTCCAGCACCTGCCGGTCCTGGCCGCCGCCCACCGGGTCACGGGCGAGGAGCGCTACATCGCCGACCTGCGGGCCCAGGTGACCCACTGGATCGCGACGAACCCGGTCGAGCTCGGCATCCACTGGCTCTCGCCGATGGACGCCGCGGTGCGCGCGACGAACTGGGTCGCCGCCGCCACCCTCGTCGCGTCGCCGCGCGACGATGCCTGGCTGCGCTCGGTGATGGCCGCCCTCATCGCCCACGGGCGCTTCATCGAGGCCGGGATCGACGACGAGCCGCGCAACAACCACTACGTCACGTGCCTCGTCGCCCTGCTCGTGCTCTCGATCGTGCTCGAGGGCACGCCGGATGCGGCCGGCTGGCGAGCCTTCGCGCTGCGCGGGCTCACCGAGGAGATGGAGACCCAGGTCCATCCCGACGGCTCCATCCGCGAGGGCTCGATCGCCTACCAGGCGTTCGTCGCCGAGCTGTTCCTCATCGGCGCGCAGGCCGCCGCGGCCGTCGGGGCGCCGCCCCCGGCGGCGTACGCCGAGCGCATGGAGCGCATGCTCGACTTCGCCGCCCACTACACGCAGCCGAGCGGTCGTGCCCCGCAGTTCGGCGACACCGGCTCGTGGCGCATGCTCCCGCTCGACGACTACGCGCGCCGCGCCGAGCCGGTCTCCCACCTCGAGGTCGTACGAAGGCTGACCGGCCCGGTGCAGCGGTCGCCCCGTTCGGCGGCCTATCCCGACGGCGGCTTCTACGTCATCCAGCGGGGAGACGCCCACCTCATGGTCCGCTGCGGGGGCACGGGCGTCTCCGGCCACATGCACCACGACCAGCTCTCCTTCGAGCTCGCGTTCGGAGAGCAGGCGATGATCGTCGACCCGGGCACCTACCTCTACGGGGGCGGAAGCTGGGACGAGCGCAATCGCTTCCGCTCCACCTCGTTCCACAGCGCGCTGCGGATCGGCGACCTGACCGAGGCCGAGTTCCACCCGGTCGACCGGGCGCGGATGGACCTCGCGAGCCGCTCGGAGGTGACGCGGTGGGAGCCGGACGCGCCCGACGCGACGCTCGCGGCGACCTACCACGGCTTCGAGCTGCTGGAGCCGCCCGCGATCCACCGGCGCACGTTCGCCCTGGACGCCGGCGGGACGTCGCTCCTGGTCCGCGACGAGGTGCAGTCCGACGGCGCCCACGACCTCGAGTGGACGTTCCCGCTCGCGCCGGGCACGGCCACGCTGGCGGACGGGGCGGCCTCCGTCGCGTTCCCCGAGGGCGTCCTGCGGATCGTGCCGCGCGGGGTCGACCTCGCCGTGGAGCACGGCTGGTACTCACCGGACTACGGCGTCCGCGAGCGCGTCCCGTTCCTGCGCGCGCGCCGGCGCAGCGTCCCCGGCGTCGACGCCACGGAGTTCCGGCTCTCCTTCGGCGCCTGAGCGATCTCGCTGTCCGGCGCCGCCCGGGCCCGCCCGCGCAGCGCGGCGACGACGGTCGCCAGGTCCACCAGGACGTAGACCGCGGACGAGACGACGGCGATGCCCGTCACCCCGAACGGCCGCGCGACGAGCAGGTCGCCGACGAGGTTCGCCACCAGGGCGATCGTCACCGCCTTCGCGAGCCAGGCGCTGCGCAGCCGGGTGATCAGCATGTTCACCGCGGGCGCGGTCATGTAGGTGGCGACCACCATGGTCAGGAAGATCTGGAACGCCACCCGCGAGCCGGGATAGCGCCCCCCGTCGATGAGCGCGATGACGGACGGGCCCAGCGTGACGCCGACCAGGAAGACCGCGGCGGACGGCAGCGCCGCGCGCCGCAGCCAGCCGATCAGCATGTCGCGCTGGACGGCCATGGAGTCCACGACGTCGACCTGCGACGTCCTCACCTTCAGGATGGCGTTGAGCGCCGGGAAGGCCCCGAGGGCCAGGCTCAGGTACCGGAGCGTCGCGCCGAGCGTGGCGATCTGCGTCTCGCTCAGCAGGGCGCCGGCGACGAGCATGTCGACGTAGGTGAACCCGGCTCCGGCCACGTAGTAGGCGGTGAGCCATCGCTCCTCGCGCCCGACCCACAGCGCCCGGACCGTGAACCGTCGCGCGGCCAGGTCGGCGCGGATCATCGGGACGCACGCCACCAGGCCGAACGCCAGCATGCCGGCGGCGAACGCGAGCAGCGTCGAGTCCGAGGAGCGGGCGAGCGGCGTCTCGACGACCAGGACGGCGACGGCGAGCACGGTCACGGCGCGCAGCACGCCGACGCAGCCCGCAAGCGCGAACCGGCGCAGCGCCTGCCAGTGGGCGATCGCGAGCTCGCTGGCGGCGGCGCCGATCGCGTACGCGCCGGCGGTGAGGATGAGGACCCGCCCGAAGGGCGAGCTGCCCGCGAGGGCGGCGGCCTCCGTCCCCAACAGGCAGATGCCCGCGAGGGCGAGCATGAGCGCCAGCGTGGTCGCGAGCGCGCCCGAGAACGACGGGCGCGCGCTGTCGGGCAGCCCGCGCGAGTCGCGCTCGGCCGTGAGGCGGACGTAGCGCATCCGCACGCCCCCGCCGGCGGCGCCACCGGCCACGCCCACGAACGCGAGGAGCAGCGCGTACTGCGCGAAGCCGGCGACCGGCAGCCCGCGGACGAGCACGACGAGCGTGACCGCCCCCAGGGCACGCGCCAGGAGGTCGAGCCCGAGCGTCGCGGCGAACCCCCGCCCGAATGACATGGCGCGGCTCACGTGGACGGTCTCGTCGCCGGCGCCCGCGCGGGGGCGCGCACGCGCCCGCCGCCGGCCCTGGCGGAATGTCCAGATTGACGGGCGCCGGCGCAGCAGACAGCATGCGCGCGCCGTTCCGCCGCCCCCGGCCCACCCCTGATCAGGCCCATCTCGAAGCCACGGCTCATCGTCGCGTCGTACCTCGCCGAGGTCCCGGGCTCGCCGCGCGGCGAGCGGACGCAGGCGCTCGTGCGTGGCCTGCGCTCGTCATGGGAGGTGGAGCTCGTGACGGGCCCGGCACCGGCGCCGGCGCGTCCGGCCCGAGCGGCCGGTCGCCCGAGCGGGCGCGTGCGGCGGGGCCTGCGCGTCGCGCGCGACGCGCTGCTGCTCGACAAGCACGAGCCGTGGACGCGGCGGACGCTCGGCGCCTGGTCGCCGGCCGCGGACCTCGGCGTGCTCATCGGGGCGCCGTTCTCGTTCGTCGCCGTCGGCGCGCGGCGCCTCGCCCGCGCCGGCGTGCCGTACGTGCTCGACCTGGGAGACCCGTGGCTGGCGGACGGGCCGCTGACGCCCGCCGCGCTGCGCGCCCGCCGCGACGAGGCGTTCGCGTGGCGCCACGCCGCCGGGGGCATCGTCACGACCGACGAGCAGGCGGCCGACGTGCGCCGCCGGTTCCCCGGGGTGCCCGTGCTCGTCCGGCCCAACGGCTACCCGCCGGGCGTCGTCGCCGCCGGCCCGGCCGCGCGCCCGTCCGACGCGTCCTCGCGGCGGCTGCGGCTCGCGCACTTCGGGCACCTCTACGGCGCGCGCGTGGACGTCGGGCCCTTCCTCGCCGGCCTGAGCGCCTCCGGGCGGTGGGACGCGGTCGAGCTGCACCTGTACGGCGAGGACTGGGGCGGCGTGCTCGACCGCGTCCGCGCCCATGTCGAGGTCGTCCCCCACGACCCGCTCCCGTGGCCCGTGGCGGTCGAGGAGGCGAGCCGGTACAGCGCCGCGCTGGCGATCGGCAACCACGGCGGGATCCAGCTGCCGAGCAAGGTGATCCAGTACCTCACGCTGCCCATCCCGCGGCTGGCCGTCGTGGCCGACCCGGCGCGCGACTGCATCGTGAGCTATCTCGAGGACAAGCCGGGGTGGCTGATCTGCGCGGCCGCCGACGCCGGGGCGGCGGCGCGCGTCCACGCGCACTGCGCGCGGAGCTGGGAACCCGGCGAGCTCGAGCCGCCGGCCGGCGAGGCGTGGCCCCAGGTCGCCGCCGCGGTCGCCGCGTTCCTCGAGGACGTGCGCCCCGGCTCGCATCGCGCCTGAGCTCACCGGCGCCGGACCCGCGCGATCAGCGACCGGCGGAGGCGGCCGAGCGCGACGTACCCGGTCGTGCACGGCACCGGGCTGGCCCCGAGACCCTGCTTGAAGCTGTAGAGGCCGTGATCGGGCGAGTCGGGGGCCTGCGCCTCGGCCGACGTGCCGCCCAGGTTGACGCGCACGTAGCGCTCCGCCGCGTAGCGCCGCAGGGCGGTGACGAACGTCAGCGGGATGGCGCCGGAGGCCAGGCCGTCGGGCGACGCCCCGTTGATGAGGTGGTAGGCCGTCCCGCCGTGGACGGCGAAGAGGACGCCCGCGACGACGCGACCGTCCTCGCGGGCCACCCAGGCATGGCCGGCGCCGGACGCGATCAGGACCTGCAGCGAGTCGACCAGCTCGGCGCGCCCGGGCGTCTGGATGACGACGTTCTTGCTCTCCTCGATGCGCTTCAGCGTCGCCGCGTGGAGATCGGCGAGCGCCGCCACGTCGCCGGCGGCCTCGCTGAGCTCGACGGTCACCCCGCGGCGCTCGGCTCGGCGGACGGCGCGGCGGGCCATCTTGCGCAGGCCGTCGTACGGATCGGCGCCGGGGTCGGGGCGCATGACGAACTCGACCCGCCGCGTGGGCTGGGGCGGGTCGCCGGGCTGCCACGCCGCGCGCTGGTCGTAGGAGCCGAGCCGGAGCTCGATGAAGGCCGGGTGGCGGCGGGCCCAGCCGACCAGCGGAGCGACGAGGTCCTCGCCCGTGCGCCGCGTGCACGGGCCGCCGTCGATCTGGACGCTCCCGACGACGCGCCCGAGCGCACTGCGGCGGGGCGGGCGCACGATCGCCAGCGCCAGCGCGGCGGGCTCGGCCGCGCCGTCGTCCTCCCAGCGCAGGAACAGCGGACTGCCGCGTCCGCCCGCGCAGCGGTAGCGCGCCCACGCAGCGCTGTGGAAGACCGTGCCGTCGTGCGCGGCGATCTCGCGGTCCCACGCCCGCTCGTCGACCTCCGTGCGCGCCACGACCTTCATCGTCACGTGGCCGGCAGGAGCGCGGCGTAGCGGCGCGCGCTGACGGGCCAGCGGTAGGCCTCGTAGCGGACCAGGGCGGCGGCGGCGCGGCGCGCCGCCGCCTCCGGGTCGGCGGCCACGCGGCGCAGCGCCTCGGCCAGGGCGTCGGCGTCGCCCGCGCGGTAGAAGAGGACCTCCTCGTCCGAGAAGTGCTCGCGGATCGTCGGCAGGTCGGCGCACACGACCGGCACGCCGAGCGTGACGTACTCGAAGAGCTTGGTCGGCAGGGCGTGCAGGTTCATCCGGACCGGCAGGTTGGGGATCACGCCGACGTCGGCCGTGCGCACGATGCCGAGCAGCTCCAGCCGCGGCACGAAGCGGCCGCTCAGCGACACGCGATCGGCGATGCCGAGCTGCCCCGCGCGCTCCCGCACCGCGGGCAGCGCGTCGCCGTGGCCGTACACCTCGAGGTGCAGCTGCGGGACGTCGCGGGCGACCCGGCCGGCGGCCTCGACGAGCAGCTCCACGCCGTACAGCGGCGTCACCGTCCCGTGGTAGACGACGCGGAAGCCGTCCGCTCCGCCGGGCGGCGGCTGCGGGGGGGCGGCCCGCTCGTCGACGGTGTTCATGACGACGGTGATCTTGCCGGCGGGCACGCCGCGCGCGACGAGCTCGCGGCGGTACGGCTCGTGGACGGTGACGACCTCGTCGGCGAACCGCGTGGCGACGCGCTCGATCGCCCGCAGGAGGCGCTCGGCGAGGCCCGCGCCGGGGCGCCCGTCGAAGCGCTGGGCGAACATCTCCGGGGAGAGGTCGTGGATGTCGAGGATCACGCGGGCGCCGAGCAGCTTGGGGACGAGCGCGGCGAGGAGGAGGAAGTCGGGCGGGTTGTTGACGTGGACCACCCGGTAGCGCCGCCTCACCGCCTGGCGCGCGACGACCGCGGCGACGAGCGCCGTGAAGCCCAGGTACTCCTGCAGCGCGCGCCGCAGTCCGCCGCCCTGCAGATGCGCCGGAGGCACCCGCAGGACGCGGGCGCCGTCCACGAGCTCCTCGGCCGGCTGGCCGGGCTGGCGCGTGGCGAAGACGTCCACCTCGTATCCCTCGTCGAGCGCGACCTGCACCTCCCGCTCCACGCGGGCGTCGAGCGGATACCACCCGTGCAGGACGACGCAGGCCCGGGCCGGGGCCGGCGCGCGGCGGCGGCGCAGACCGAGCCTCATCCGAGGATCGCCTCGTAGAGGTCCAGCGTCCGGCGCGCGACCCGGGCCTCGGAGAACTCCTCCACGCGAGCGCGGAGCGCGGGCTCGCGCCCGGCGGCGAGCGCCCGCAGCACGCCGTCGGCCAGCGCCCGCGGGTCGCGGGGGGCGATCGCGCAGCCCGGCAGGCCGTCGAGCAGGCCCGGGACGTCGCCGACGGGG
>JAXDHC010000098.1:0-3643 GCA_034664705.1 Solirubrobacteraceae bacterium | reverse complement strand
GCGGCCTGCAGGTCCTCGATCGCGCGCGGGCGCATCGGCAGCGCCATGACCTGCATGCCGCGGGCGATCGCGCCGCTCGTGACGATCACGACCTCGTCGCCGCGCGCCACGCCGCCGGCGACGAGCTCGTGATCGTCACGAGCGGGGCGATCGCGCGCGGCATGCGGGTGATGGAGCTGCCGATGCGACCGCGCGCGATCGAGGACCTGCAGGCCGCCAGCGCGGTGGGCCAGGGCAAGCTCTACCGCGTCTACGACGAGCTGCTGCGCGAGCGCGGCGTCACCTCCGCACAGGTGCTCCTGACGTTCTTCGACATGAGCGCGCGGACGCACTACCTCAACGCGCGCCAGACGCTGCGCCGCCTGATCGAGTGGCGCGTCGTGCCGGTCATCAACGAGAACGACACGACGACCACCGACGAGATCTCCTTCGGCGACAACGACTTCCTCGCCGCGCAGGTCGCGATCCTCATCGCCGCCGACCGCCTGGTCCTGCTCACCGACACCGACGGCCTCTACACCGCCGACCCGCGCGTCGACGCCTCGGCGCGGTTGCTCTCCGAGGTCACCGACTTCGAGTCGCTCGGCGCGCTCGAGATCGGCCATTCGACGTCGGCGCTCGGCTCCGGCGGGATGCGCTCGAAGGTCGTCGCCGCCGAGATGGCAACCGCCGCGGGCATCCCGACCGTCATCTGCAACGGCCGGCGCCCGGGCGCCCTCGAGGCCGTCCTCGCGGGCTCGCCGACCGAGGGCACGCGGTTCCCCGCCCAGGAGGCCCGGTACTCGAGCTTCAAGCTCTGGCTGCGCTACGCCAAGCCCTCCCACGGCACGATCGTCATCGACGCCGGCGCCGCCCGAGCCCTCCGCGACGGCGGGACGTCGCTGCTCCCCGTCGGCATCATCGACGTCCGCGGCGGCTTCGACGCCGGCGACGCCGTCCACGTCATCGAGGGCGCGTCGGCGATCGGCAAGGGCATCACGAACTACTCCGCGCACGAGCTGCGCCAGGTGATGGGCCTCAAGAGCCCGCAGGTCCGCGAGGTCCTGCCCCGGGCCACGGACGAGGCCGTGCACCGGGACTACTTCGTGCTGGTGTAGGTCCCGGGCGTCGCGCCGGTGTCCGCGCGGCGTGGCGCCGGTATCGGCCGGGCGCGGTGCTGGCCCCGGCCCGGGCGGCGTGCTGCTGGGAGGCGCGGGCGCCCCGGCTCGCTTGCCCGTCGCGCGCGACCGCCTACTCTTTGGCCATGGCCGTCACCGCCCAGTCCGTCGCCGAGCTGTGCCGCGCCGCCCGCGACGCCTCGCGGGTCCTCGCCGCGCTCGACAGCGACACGAAGGACGCCGCCCTCCACGCGATCGCCGACGCGCTGGAGACGCGCACCCCCGAGATCCTCGAGGCCAGCGCGCGCGACATGGAGGCCGGCCGCGAGAGCGGCCTGTCCGCCGCGCTGCTCGACCGCCTCGCCCTCGACGAGGCGCGCGTGCGCGCCATCGCCGCGGGCGTCCGCTCCATCGCCGCGCTGCCCGACCCGGTCGGCGAGGTCATCGACGGCTTCCGGCTCGCGAACGGCCTCGACGTCCGCAAGGTCCGCGTGCCGCTCGGCGTGATCGCCGTGGTGTACGAGGCCCGCCCGAACGTGACGATCGACGCCGCCGCGCTGTGCCTGAAGTCGGGCAACGCGATCGTGCTCCGCGGATCGTCGTCGGCCGCGCACTCCAACGCGGTCCTCGCCGCGATCGCCGCCGAGGCCGCCGAGGGCGCCGGCGCCCCCGCGGGCGCGATCCTCCTCGTCGCCGGCGGCGGGCGCGAGGAGCTCGCCGAGCTCGCCACGCAGTCCGGCGTCGTCGACCTGATCATCCCGCGCGGCGGGGAGGGGCTGAAGGCGGCGCTGAAGGGCGTCGCGACCGTGCCGGTCATCTACGCCGCCTCCGGCAACTGCCACGTCTTCGTCGACGCGACCGCGGACCTCGACGCGGCCGAGGCGATCATCGTCAACGCCAAGACCCAGCGCCCAGGCGTCTGCAACGCTGCCGAGACGCTGCTCGTGCACGCCGACGCGGCGCCCGTCTTCCTGCCGCGGGCGCTGCGCGCCCTGCGCGAGAGGGGCGTCGAGCTGCGTGTGGACGGGCGCTCCCACGCGCTCGCCGGCGAGAACCTCGCCGGCACGCTGGCGGACGCCGACGAGGACGACTGGGACACCGAGTTCCTCGCGCTCATCCTCGCCGTCAAGGTCGTCGACTCCGCGCAGGAGGCGATCGACCACATCAACCTGCACGGCTCGGGCCACTCCGAGGCGATCGTGACGTCCGACGTCGGATCCGCCCGGGCCTTCGAGAAGGGCGTCGACGCCGCGTGCGTGTACATCAACGCGTCGACGCGGTTCACCGACGGCGGCGAGTTCGGCATGGGCGCCGAGATCGGCAACTCGACCCAGAAGCTCCACGCCCGCGGCCCCATCGCGCTGCGCGAGCTGTGCACGTTCAAGTACGTGGTGCAGGGCGACGGGCACGTGCGGCCTTGAGGCGGGCCGCCGCCCCGCGGACGCGGCGACGGGCGCCCGGCGCCCCCGGACATGGGTGAGCTCGGGATCCTCGGCGGGACGTTCAACCCGCCGCACATCGGCCATCTGGTCATGAGCGAAGAGGCGCGCGACCAGCTCGGGCTCGATCGCGTCGTCCTCATGCCCGTCGCCCGGCCACCGCACAAGGAGGCGTCGGACGACCCCGGCGCGGACGTCCGATTGCGGCTCTGCCGCCTCGCCGCGGAGGGCGACGGACACCTCGAGGTCTCCGACCTCGAGATCGCCCGCGGGGGCGCGTCGTTCACGGTCGATACCCTGAGGGCACTGCATGAGCGCGAACCGGAGCACGCACTGACGTTCATCGTCGGCGGCGACATGGCCCACAGCCTCCCGTCGTGGCGGGACCCCGAGGCCATCCTCGGCCTCGCACGGCTGGCGGTCGCGGAGCGGGACGGGCTGCGCCGCGAGGACCTCGTGCAGCGGCTCGCGCCGCTGCACGACGGCGATCGGGTCGTGTTCTTCGACATGCCGCGCATCGACATCTCGTCGTCCACCATCCGCCGGCGCGTCGCCTCGGGCCGGCCGATCACGTACCTCGTGCCCGAACCCGTCGTCCGGGAGATCGAGGCGCGACGCCTATACCGACAAGCAGCGGGGAGGCCTGCCGCATGAGCATGAGCCCGGAGCGGCTCGCTACCACCATCGCGGCCCTGGCCGCGGACAAGAAGGCGCAGGACATCGTCGCGCTGGACCTGCGCGGCGTGGCCGGCTACACGGACTTCTTCGTCATCGCGTCGGGCAACACCGACCGCCAGACGAAGGCGATCCACGACGGGATCCACCTCGGCGTCAAGAAGCACGAGGGGCTCCTGCCGCGCCGCGTGGAGGGCCTCGGCGAGAGCCGCTGGGTCCTCATGGACTACCTCGACGTGGTGGTCCACGTCTTCACGCCCGAGACGCGCGACTTCTATCGCCTCGAGGCGCTGTGGGGCGATGTCCCCCGCCGGGACTTCGACCCCGAGGAGCTCATCGCCGAGCTGCCCGAGGCCGAGCGCGCCGCAGGCTGAGGGCGCCCTGCAGCGGCCCCAGCGCCTCGGAACGCACGAGGCCACCCTCGCGGGTGGC
>JAXDHC010000097.1:0-8175 GCA_034664705.1 Solirubrobacteraceae bacterium | reverse complement strand
CCGCGGGCGGGGTGCCGGCGCGTCGCTGCTCGGTGACGCGGAACAGCTCGGTCAGGGCGCTGCTGCGCAGGCTCGCGCGGCCGTTGCGACGGCGCTGCGGCCGCGCCGGCTCCTCGGGGGCGGCGTCCGCCGGCTCGGCCGACGGCTCCGGCGGGAGCTCGGCGATCTGGCGGGGGCGCATGTCGCGGACCACCGGCTGGAGCACGGCACGGGGCGCCGCGAGCGGCGGGGTGGCGCGCACCGCGGAGCGGTGCTCGGCGACCATGACGCGGAGTCCCTGGCCGAGACGCTCCAGCGCGTGCAGCTGCGCCGCCGCCTCGGCGCCCGTGCGGGCGGCGACGCGCTGTGCCTGGCGCGCGTCGCGGTCGGCCTGCGAGCGCACGGCGGCGAGCGCCTCCAGGGCGTCGTCCTCGAGCAGCCGCTCGAGGCTCTCCACGCGCCATCGCTTCACGATCCAGCCCACGGCGGCAGCCTTCGACGGGGCCGGGCCGGATCCTTGTCTGCCGCCGCGGGCGGGGGACAGAGGCGCCGGCCCGCGACGAGGAGAGGATCGGGGCCGGCGCCGCTGCCGAACCGACGGGACCGAGGGTGCGCGGAGGCTCGGAACGCCTCGCGGGGCCGCCGTGGCGTAGATGCGGGATCACCGCAGCCGTCGCCAAGGAATCATCCACCGCCCGCTCCGACCACCCAGGGGTTGCTCTGCAACGGCCGACGTCCGGTGAGCCGTCCCTAGTTCATCCGCGAGCGCAGGTGCGCGAGGCGGTGGCGCAGGTCGTCGAGGACCGGGCGCGCGAACGGCAGCTGCAGGCGAAGCTCGGCGACCCGCAGCGCCCACGCGACGTTCCCCGTCCGCTCGGCGCGCTCGCCGATGCGGTTCAGCAGGCGCGCCGCCGTCTGATGCGAGCACTGCCAGCCGACGCCGTCGGTGCGCCCGCCCGCCTCGATCATGCGCCCCGCGGCGACGTCGAGCAGGAGGGGCTCGCCGAGCTGCGGGTGCGCGACGAAGCAGCCGGCCGACCCGCCGACGATGCCGAGCTCGATCCCCGCCCGCCGCGCGGCCTCGACGCACGCGACGGCGAGCGCGAGCGGGTGGCCCGCGCCGGCCACGACGACGCGGTCGAGGAGCAGGTCCTGGATGCCCGACCAGGTCAGGTCGCTCGTGTGCAGGCGCTCGGCGGCGACGTCGGCGCACGCGGCGAGCTGCTCGGCCGGCGGCGCGTGCGTGACCTCCGCCAGCGCACGGGAGAGCCCGTCGAGCGCGGCGTCGGCCTCCGCGAGGGGTGGCCGGAACTCGGCCGCGAGCGAGAGGGCCAGGGCGGCGTGCGTGGCACACGGCGCGCCGGCCGCGGCGGCGAACGGCATCAGTTCCATGAGCGGGCGGCGGGGGCCGGAGTGGGGGACACGGGGCTGGTCATGAGCTCTCCAGACGTCGGCTGAGCGTTCCGTGTTAGGGAACCCTAATACGAGCGGGAGCGAAAACCTACCAGCCGGATCGGAATAGCGCACGCCGACGTCACGCCCGCTCCGGCGAGGAGCCGGCGGTCGCCTGGACCGGGACCGCGAAGCGTCCGCGACGGCCTGTTGGGCCGGCGCGCGGCGGCCGCGCTCAGGCCGCCTGATCGGCCGCCGCGTCGCGCAGCTGGCCGAGGGAGCGCCGCAGCAGGCGCGAGACGTGCATCTGCGACATGCCCATGCGCTCGCCGATCTGCGACTGCGTCATGTCCAGGCCGTAGCGCAGGAGCACCACCGACCGGTCGCGGCCCGGGAGCTCGCGCAACAGGCCCTCGAGGATCGCGCGCTCCTCGGCGAGGCGATAGCCGTCGTCCGTGTCTCCGAACGTGTCGCCGAGCGTGTCGCCCGCATCGCCATCGTCGGCCCCGGCCCGCGGCGCCTGCAGCGACGCGGTGCGGTGCGACTGGCTCGCGAGCAGCGCCTGGCGGACGGCCTCGTCGCTGACCTGAAGCGCATCCGCGACGTCGCGGACGGCCGGCTCCCGGCCGAGCTCCGCCGTCAGCTTCGCGCGCACCGACTCCACCCGCAGCGCCAGGTCCTGCAGGTCGCGCGAGATGTGCAGGGCCCACGTCCGGTCGCGGAAATGGCGCTTGATCTCCCCGGTGATCGTGGGCGTCGCGTAGCTCGAGAAGGCCACGCCCCGGTCGGGGTCGAAGCGGCCGATCGCCTTGACCAGGCCGATGCACGCGACCTGGTAGACGTCGTCGAAGGGCTCGCTCGGGGCCTGCAGCGTGCGCGCCAGATGGCGGGCGAGCGGCAGGTAGCGATGCACGAGGGCGTCACGCGCCGACACGTCGGCGTGATCGCGCACCCGGTGGAAGAGACCGCGTTCGCGGGCGACCTCCCGCGCGCCCGCAGCCGCCGATCGTGGACGGCTGTGCATGCCCGGCGCGTACCCGCGTCATACCGCCATAGCCTTCCGATCGGCCGTCCCCGTTGTTATGTAACTCCCGGGAGGGCCTCGCCGCGGTCGCGCCGTGTCGCGCCGCGGCGGCAGGGCGTCTGTCGGCGTCTTCTCATGGGAGTAGGGTTGATCGACGTCCATCGACACCCCCGAGTCCGCGCCGGACCGGCCTGCGCGTCAGGCAGTCCTCGTAGCGGGGGCGTCAGCGGGTGGCGTGGACGCGCTCGTCGCGCTGGTCAGAAGCTTCCCGGCGAACTTCCCACATCCTGTCCTGGTCGTGCTCCACGTGTCCCCGTCCGGCACCAGCGTCCTTCCCGCGATCCTCGATCGCGCCAGCCGGCTCACCGTGCGCTCCCCCGCCCACGGCGACGCCCTCCTCGCCGGACACGTCTATGTCGCCCCGCCAGACAGCCACCTCATCGTCGAGGACTCCCACCTGCACCTCAGCCAGGCGCCGCGCGAGAACGGGCACCGACCCGCCATCGACCCGACGATGCGCAGCGCGGCGCAGGCCTACCGCGACGGCGCCATCGGCATCGTCCTCTCGGGGTCGCGCGACGACGGCACGGCCGGCCTCCTGGAGATCAAGGCCGGCGGCGGCATCGCGATCGTGCAGGACCCCGACGAGGCGCTCTACGCCGCGATGCCGCGTAGCGCCCTCGCCCACGTCGACGTCGACGCCGTCCTTCGCATCGCGGACATCGTGCCGTGGATCCTCCAGCGCGCCGGCGACGTCACGCCGGCAGAGAGCGAGGAGTGGATGAGCAGCCCATCGTCCGCCGACGAGCCCGGGCAGACAGCGGCGGGCTTCGGCACCCGATTCACCTGTCCCGACTGTGGTGGCGTGCTCTTCGAACGCCACGAGGGCGCGCTGGATCGCTTCGAGTGCAGCGTAGGTCACGTCTTCTCCATCGAGAGCCTGGCCAGCGCGCAGGGCAACGCCCTCGAGAACGCGCTGTGGGCGGCGGTCCGATCCCTGGAGGACCGGGCGGCGCTGCTGCAGCGCATGAGGGATCGGGCGCGGGCGTCCGAGCGCCCCCGCAGCGCCGAGGCGTTCGAGACGCAGGCCGAGCAGGCCCTCGATCGCGCCCGTACGATCCGTGAGGCGGTGGAGAACATCTCCGCCGGCGGCCTGGCCGCTGCTGAGTGATGGCGGAGCAGACCGCGCGACGAGAAGGCTCGCTCGAGCTGCTCCTCGAGTACCTCAAGGGCTCACGCGGGTTCGACTTCACCGGCTACAAGCGGGCGAGCCTCGAGAGGCGCATCCGCAAGCGGATGCAGGCCATCGGCGTGGACGACTACGGCGACTACGTCGACCACCTCGAGGTCCACCAGGACGAGTTCCCCGAGTTGTTCGACACGATCCTGATCAACGTCACGGGGTTCTTCCGCGACGCGCAGGCGTGGGAGTACCTCTCCGAGGAGATCCTCCCGCAGCTGCTGGAGCGGCTCGCCGGCGACGACCCGATCCGGGTGTGGTGCGCGGGATGCGCGTCGGGGGAGGAGACCTACACGCTCGCGATGGTGCTCGCCGAGGCGCTGGGCGTCGAGGCGTACATGCGCCGGGTGAAGATCTACGCCACCGAGGTCGACGAGGACGCGCTCAACCACGCGCGGCAGGCCTCCTACACCGCCAGGGACGTCGAGGCGATCCCGTCCCCGCTGCTGGAGCGCTACTTCGAGCGCGGCGACCAGCGCTACGCGTTCCGCAAGGACATGCGCCGCTCGATCATCTTCGGGCGCAACGATCTCACGCAGGACGCCCCGATCTCCCGGATCGACCTGCTCGCGTGTCGCAACACGCTGATGTACTTCAACGTGGAGACACAGGGGCGGATCGTCAACCGCTTCCACTTCGCGCTGAACCCGTGGGGCCACCTGTTCCTGGGCAAGTCCGAGATGCTGATCACGCATCCGGAGCTGTTCCAGCCGGTGAGCCTCAAGCGCCGCGTGTTCGCGAAGGTCGCCAAGCCGACGCTGCGCGACCGCCTGCAGACGTTCGCGCACACGACACACGAGACGCCGCCCGCGCCCCCGGCCGACCTGCGCGACCACGCCTTCGACGCGAGCCCGACCGCCCAGATCGTGATCGACGCCGACGGCATGGTGACGCTCGCCAACGCGCACGCGCGGTCGATGTTCGGCCTGGCGCCGCACGACATCGGGCGGGCGCTGAGCGAGCTCGAGCTCTCCTATCGGCCGGTGGAGCTGCGGTCGAACCTGGAGGTGGCGTTCGCGGAGGGCCGCGTCGTCGTGGTCGGTCCCGTCCGGTCGACGCCGGCGTCCGGCGAGGCCCGGGACGTCGAGGTCCACATCACGCCGCTGCGGTCGGGCGAGCAACTGCTCGGAGCGACGATCCTCTTCCACGACGTCACGCGCCAGCGCCACGCCGAGGAGGAGCTCGAGACGTCGAGGAACGAGCTCGAGAACGCCTACGAGGAGCTGCAGTCGACGGTCGAGGAGCTCGAGACCACCAACGAGGAGCTCCAGTCGACGAACGAGGAGCTCGAGACCACCAACGAGGAGCTCCAGTCGGCCAACGAGGAGCTCGAGACGATGAACGAGGAGCTCCAGTCGACCAACGAGGAGCTCGAGACGATCAACGACGAGCTGCGCCAGCGCTCGCTCGAGCTCAACGAGGTGAACAGCTACCTCGAGACGATCCTCAGCAGCATCGGCGTGGCCGTCATCGTGGTCGATCGCGACCAGACGGTGCAGGTCTGGAACTCCGAGAGCACCGAGCTCTGGGGCGTGCGTGCCGATGAGGCATCGGGACAGCACCTCTTCGGCCTGGACATCGGGCTGCCCATGGACGGGCTGCGGACCTCGTTGCGGAGGGTGCTGGCCGGTGATCAGGAGCGTGCGGATCTGGCCATCGAGGCCGTCAACCGCCGCGGGCGCAGGCTGAGCATCAACGTCACGTGCGTTCCGCTCACGCTCGGGCCCGACCAGGTCACGGGCGCGATCCTGCTCACCGCCGCGGACGGCGCGAGCGCCGACGGCGCCCGAGCCGCCGGCCGCCGAGCCGACGGGGCCGGCGCCGACGGAGACAGGTCCGGCAGCGCCTAGCGGTCGCGGTCGTCGATGCCGTTGGCGCGCCGGGCGCCGGTGGCGGACGGCGCGGCCGACGCGTTCGCCCAGGCGGACACGCCGGGCCGGGTCGGGCCGGGCGATACGCGCATCGCCTCGCGCATCGCGCGCGAGCGCTCTCGAACCGTGGCCGAGCGCCGCACCGACGAGATGTGCTGCTGCTGCAGGAACGTCACGCGCGTCAGCAGCGCGGCGACGTCCTCGGGGCTCAGCGCGGGGGCCCGCGGCACACGGTGCGCGCCCATGCCGAACCCGTCCTCCGACGTGACGGCGCGGGCGTCGGCCGGCTGCCACGCCGCACCGGTCGTCGTGCTCCCGGAGAGGGCGTCGAGCGCCTCGTAGCTCAGCAGCCAGGCCCCGTCGTGGCGGCGCTCCAGCACGCCGCCGGCCGCAAGCTCCTTCAGCGCCAGGCTCACCGTGGGCCGCCGCGCGCCGATGAGTCGTCCGAGCGTCTCGTGCGTGAGCTGCACCGGCACGACGATCCCGGCCGACGCCACGCGGCCCCACCGCTCCGCCAGGTACCCGAAGAACGCGACGAGCCGCTGGTCGACGCGCGGCAGCTGCGCGATGGCGCGGTGGACGGCGAGCCGTCCGCCCCGCCGGGCGGTGCGCTCGAGCATGATGCGGGCGACCGCGGGCCAGCTGCGGACGATCGCCAGCACGCGATCGTCGAGGACCGCGACGCGCGCGCGCTCGGGGACCGACCACCGCACGCCCGTGGGCAGGAGCGTGTCGTCGAACACGCCGAGATCGACGATGTCGGACGGGCCCAGCAGCTCCGTGGCGGTGCCCCCGGCGAGCAGGATGTCGCGCACGAGCAGACCGTCGAGGACGAGCAGCGCGAACGGGCGCGAGGCCAGGTCGCGCAGCGGTGCCGGCGACCACGCCCCGGGCGCCAGCTCCGCGACGGCGACGATCGCGCGGGCGCGTGCCTCGGCGAGGTGCTGGGCATCGAGCATCTCACCCAGCTCTGGGTCGACATCGAAGAGCGAGGCGGCCCGGAGGTCGATCGGGGGCGACGATGTCGCCATGCGCCCAACGTACCGCTCCGTGGGTCCCGAGGAAACGCGTTTCCTCGCAATTCTCCGCGAGGGCGGCTAGTACTCTGCCACGGGATGGCCGCAATCCCGATCAACATTGCCGCACATGTCGGGAACACGCCCATGGTGCGCCTCACGCGCCTGGTCCCGGAGGGCCTGGACGTCGAGCTCTACGGCAAGCTGGAGTCGTTCAACCCGGGTGGGTCGGTCAAGGACCGGATCGGCGTCGCGATGATCGACGCCGCCGAGGCGGAGGGGCGCATCGAGCCGGGGCGCACGATGGTCGTCGAGGCCACGTCCGGCAACACCGGGATCGCGCTCGCCTTCTGCTGCGCGGCGAAGGGCTACGACCTCACGATCTTCCTCCCGCAGGGGATGAGCCGCGAGCGCGAGGCGCTGCTGCGCCTGTACGGCGCGCGCGTCGAGATGGTCGAGTCGCTCGGCGGCATGAACGAGGCCGTCGACGCGGCCCGCGCGATGGCCCGCGACGCCGATGTCTTCCTGCCCGACCAGTTCTCCAATCCGGCCAACCCGGAGGCCCACCGCACGGGCACGGGGCCCGAGATCCTGCGCGCGCTCGACAACCGCGTCGACGTGTTCGTCAGCGGTGTCGGCACCGGCGGCACGATCACGGGCGTGGGGGAGGCGCTGAAGGCGCAGAACCCGGACACGGTCGTCGTCGCGGTCGAGCCCGCCGCGTCCGCGGTGCTGTCGGGCGCGCGGCCGGGGCCGCATCGCATCCAGGGGATCGGCGCGGGGTTCGTGCCCGACGTGCTCAACCTCGAGATCGTCGACGAGGTGCTCGCCTGTCCCGACGACGCGGCGATCGAGCACGCGCACCGCCTCGCCGCGCGCGAGGGGATCCTCGCCGGCATGTCGTGCGGCGCCGCGGTGTGGGGGGCGCTCGAGATCGCCAGGCGCCCGGAGTCGCGCGGCAAGCGGATCGTGACCGTGCTGCCGGACTCGGGAGAGCGCTACATCTCGGCTCCCTTCTTCGCCCCCAACGGCAATTGATGGCAGGCGCGATGGCCGACCGCGACGCGCGCGTGAAGCTCGGGCTCGGCACCTTCGCGCGGGTCGTCGGCGAGATCCGCCGCGATGTCGCCGCCGCGCGTCAGCGCGACCCCGCCGCCCGAGGCGTCTCCTCGGTGGAGATCCTCCTGAACTGGCCCGGCGTGCACGCGCTCCTCGCCCACCGCGTCTCCCACGCGCTGCACTCCGCCCGGGTGCCGGTGCTGCCGCGCGCGATGGCGCTCGTCACGCGCGCGGTGACCAATATCGAGATCCATCCCGCCGCGCGCGTCGGCCAGGGCCTGTTCATCGATCACGGCACCGGCGTCGTCGTCGGGGAGACGGCCGAGATCGGCGAGAACGTGACGCTGTATCAGGGCGTGACGCTCGGCGGGACGGGGTTCGCCACGGGTAAGCGCCACCCGACCGTGCAGGACAACGTCACGATCGGATCGGGCGCGAAGCTGCTCGGCCCGATCACCGTCGGCCACGGGGCGAAGATCGGCGCCAACAGCGTCGTGATCAACGACGTGCCGCCGAACTCCACCGTCGTCGGCAATCCCGGCCACGTGGTCCGCGTCGACGGCGTGCGCCCCGAGGGCCCCGACGCCGACTGGA
>JAXDHC010000096.1:0-4403 GCA_034664705.1 Solirubrobacteraceae bacterium | reverse complement strand
TTCACGAACGAGCGCGCCACCACGGTGCTCGACCGTCCGGGCCTCCAGGTCGCCGTGGTGCTGATCGCGTCGCGGCTCGTTCGCCGCATCGTGAGCTACGTGCGCGAGGGCGAGGACGTCGCGCTGGGGCAGCGCATCGGCGTCATCCGGTTCGGCTCGCAGGTCGATCTCGTCCTCCCCGATCGCGACGACGTGCGCGTCCTGGTCCGTCCCGGCCGGCGCGTGGTCGCGGGGGAGACCGTGCTGGCCCGCGTCGGCGCCGAGGCGTCGGGCAACGGCGCCGTCGACCGCTCGGTCGCGCGGGCGCTCGTGAGCCAGGCCGCCGCGCGCGATCCGGCCGGGGGCGCCTGATGACGGTGGTGGAGCTCCAGGCGGCCGACGAGCCGGCGTGGGAGGCGTTCCTGCGGTCGCGCCCCGACGCCCTCGTCTTCCATCACCCGGCGTGGCTGCACGCCCTGCGCGAGGCGTACGGCTACGACGCGCTCGTGCTCGGCCACCGCGACGTCACCGGGGCGCTGGACGGCGTCCTGCCGCTGGTCCGCAAGCGCGGGCTCATCACCGGCCGACGGCTGGTGTCCCTGCCGCACACGCCCGTCGCCGGGCCGGTCGCCGGGCACGCCGGCGCGGCCGCGGCGCTCGCCGCCGCGGCGCTCGAGCGCGCTCGTGAGGGTGCGATGGCCCTGGAGCTCAAGACGCGCGACGCCGCGATCGAGGGCTGCGGCGGGCTCCTCGGCGCCGCGTGGAGCACGACGTTCGTGCTCTCGCTGCCCGACGACCCCGACACGCTGCGGTTCGGCAACGCGCGCAACCACCGGCGCATCAGGTGGGCCGTCGGCAAGGCCGGCCGCGAGGGCGTGAGCATCCGCGAGGCCGGCTCGGAGGACGACCTGCGCGCGTGGTACGCGCTGTACGTCGAGGCGATGCGCGCGCACGCCGTCCCGCCGCGGCCGTACCGCTTCTTCGCGGCGCTGTGGACCCACCTGCGCGATCGCGGGATGCTGCGCGTGCTGCTCGCCGAGCGTGAGGGCCGGCTGCTCGCGGGCTCGGTGTTCCTGATGTTCGGCTCGACCGTCTTCTACGCCTACAACGGCCGCCGCCGGGACGAGCTGGCGCACCGGCCGAACTCGCTGATCCAGTGGCAGGCGATCCACGATGCCGCGCGCGGGGGCTTTCGCCGCTACGACCTCGGCGAGGTGGAGGACGACCAGGCGGGTCTCGTCGAGTTCAAGAAGGGGTGGGGGGCGCACCCCGAGCCGCTGTACCGCCACGTCGACGCCGCGAGTGCGGTGGGTGGCCGGCAGCGGGCGCTCGAACGCACCCAGCACGCCCGCCGGCGCGTCTGGCGCCGCCTGCCCCTCCCGGCCACGCAGGCGATCGGCGACCTCGTGTACCGCTTCCTCTGATGCTGTCGCTCCTGCGCGCCGGGGCGCCCAGCGGGCGCCCGTCCCGTCGCCTGGCCCTCCTGGGCGGGACGACGACCTGGGGCGACTGCGCCGCCGCGGCGCGGCTGCTGGCCGGTCGCCGCGCCCTCGTCGACGGCCCCGCGGTCGCGGCCTACGAGCGCGCCTTCGCCGACCGGATCGGCGTCGGGCACGCGGTCAGCTTCGCGCACGGCCGGGTCGCCCTCTACGGCGTGCTGCGGGCCCTGGGGGTCGGCCCCGGCGACGAGGTCCTCGTCCCGCTTCCCACGCACGTCGTCGTCGCCAACGCCGTGCGCTACACGGGCGCCACGCCGGTCTTCGTCGACTGCCGCGCCGACAGCTGGAACATCGACATGGACCGCGCCGGGGAGCTCGTCACCGAGCGGAC
The DNA here is from genome assembly GCA_034664705.1 of Solirubrobacteraceae bacterium. Classification (GTDB taxonomy): domain Bacteria; phylum Actinomycetota; class Thermoleophilia; order Solirubrobacterales; family Solirubrobacteraceae; genus JAOPZW01. Next base: position 2,594 of record JAXDHC010000096.1, on the reverse strand, counting down.
GCGGGCGCTCGTGCTGCAGCACACGTTCGGCACGCCGGCGGACGTCGACGGCGCGCTCGAGCTGGGGCGCCGGCACGGCATCGAGATCGTCGAGGACTGCGTGCACGCCCTCGGCGCGCGACACCGCGGCCGTCCGGTCGGGAGCTTCGGGCGCGCGGCGTTCTTCAGCACCGAGGAGACGAAGACGATCTCCAGCACGATGGGCGGGATGGCGGTCACCGCCGACGCCGCGCTCGCCGCGTCGCTGCGCGACTTCCAGGCCCGGTGCTCGCCGCCGGCGCGCTGGCTGGCCGCCCGCTACGTGCTCAAGCTCCTGAGCTACCACGTCCTCACGCAGCCCCGGTTGCATCGCCTCACGCGCGTGCTCTACGAGCGGCTGGGCCGGCGCAACCCGCTGCCCGGGCCCACCACGCCCGAGGAGCGCAGGGGGGAGCGCCCGGCGCACCTCGAGCAGCGCCTCAGCAACGCCCAGGCGCTGCTGGCGCTGCGCCAGCTGCGCCGGCTCGACGACAACCTCGCGCACCGCCGCCGCATCGCCGGCATCTACGCGCGCCGGCTGGGCCCCGTCGGCGGTGGGCCGCCCGCCGTCCTGGACGACGACGAGGCGGCGCTGGTCCGCTACCCGCTGCGCGTCGCCGATCGGGAGGCCGCCGTCCGCAGCATCGGGCCGTTCGCCGTGGCCGGCCTGTGGTTCACATCGGTCCTCGAGGAGGCCGAGACGCCGGCCCACGGCGGCTATGCCGACGGGACGTGCCCGGTCGCCGAGGACGCCGCGCGGCGGCTGGTCAACCTGCCCACGCACCCGCGCGTGCGCGACGACGACGCCGAGCGCATCGCGGCGGCCGCCGCCGCGGCGATGCGCGTGCGGCCGCCCGTGGCGGCGCGACGGCGGGACGGCCTCTGATGCGCGCCCCGTCGCTGCCCGCGCCGCCGGCGCGCCGCGTTCCCGCGGGCGCCACGGACTGCGCGAACGCGATCTTCCAGCAGCCCTGGTGGCTGGACGCGCTGGCGCCCGGCTCCTGGGGGCAGGCGACGGTCGAGCGGGGCGGGCGCACCGTCGCCCGGCTGCCCTACGTCGTGCGCGGACCGCGGCGCCTGCGGATCCTCACGCAGCCTCCGCTCACCCAGACCCTCGGCCCCTGGGTCGAGCCGTCGAGCGCGAAGCCGGCGAACGCCCTCGCGGAGGAGATGGAGCTGCTCACCGCGCTCGAGGCCGCGCTGCCTCCGGCCGCCGGGTTCGTGCAGCAGTTCTCGCCGACGATGCGCAACGCGCTCCCGTTCCACTGGGCGGGGTACCGGCTCGAGACGCTCTACACCTACCGCCTCCACGGCCTCGCGTCGGAGGAGGCGCTGTGGGACGGGCTGCGCAGCAACATCCGCCAGAACATCCGCAAGGCCCGGGCACGGACCGAGGTCCGGGAGGACCTCGGCCTGGATCGCTTCTACGAGGTGTGGTGCAAGACGTTCGCCCGGCAGGGCATGCGCCCGCCGTACTCACTCGGCGAGGTCGAGCGCCTCGACGCCGCGTGCTCGGCGCGCGGCGCGCGGGCGCTCCTGTCCGCGCAGGACGACCGCGGCCGGGTGCATGCGGTCACGTACGTGGTCTGGGACGAGCGCGCCGCCTACCCGCTTCTCGTGGGGGGCGATCCGGAGCTGCGCTCCAGCGGCGCCGCCAGCCTGCTCATGTGGGAGGCCATCGTGCGCGCGCGCGCGGTGACCGACGTGTTCGACTTCGAGGGATCGATGATCCAGCCGGTTGAGCGGTTCGTGCGGGCGTTCGGCGGCCGCCAGGCGCCCTACCTGCGCGTGACGCGCCTGACCGCGCCCGCGCGGGCCGGTCTCGCCGTGCGGGCGCAGTGGCGCCGGCAGGCCGGGCGGCGACCGGGGAGGGCGGCGTCGTCGGACGCTCAGGCGTAGGCGGCGAGCAGGCGGTCCGCGGGCGCGGCGGCGACGAGCTGCTCGTGCGTGCGCGCGTCGATCTCCGGGTCGCCCGCGATGAGGTCGAGGATGCGCAGGTACGCCGAGCCCCAGGCGGCGAGCGGCGAGCTCGGGTGCGAGGTGTACTCGTGCCAGTCGAGGGCGGCGATCCCCTCGAAGCGCTTGAGCTGCTCGATGAGCGCGGCGACCCGGGCGACGGCGTCCGCCTCGCCGGCGGGCATCGCGGCGCGGTCGCGCAGCCGCCAGGGCCGCAGATTGCCGAACAGCGCGCCGTCCATGGCGATGGTCGGCACCTGCAGCACGGGGATGGCCCGGCCGCGCCGCGGGTCCCAGGGCCGGAACGCGAGCGCGACCCCGAGCCGGAGCCCCGGGGCGTCGTCGAAGGCGATCGAGCTGTCGTATCGCAGGCCCGCCTCGCCATGGGCCTGCAGCGAGTCCCAGAACGGCGTCGTCATGTGCCAGTAGTGATGGCGGGATCCGCGCACCTCCCGCTGCGCGATCTCCTCGAGGCGCCCGCGCTCCGCGGCGATGCGCGCGGCGTCGGCGCATGCCGCGAAGCCGATGTGCAGGCCGACGTCCCAGCCGGCCTCCGTCACCTCCCGGCAGGCGGCGCGCAGGCGCGGGTCGCCGACGTCGTAGCGGACGTCGAGCGGATG
>JAXDHC010000095.1:0-3147 GCA_034664705.1 Solirubrobacteraceae bacterium | reverse complement strand
CGGTCTCGCTGATGGCGGCCTACGTGAAGCTCGTGACGCTGCCGATCGTGCTGGCCGGTGACGTCGCGCAGAAGGAGCGCTACCTGCCGCCGCTCATCAGCGGCGAGGTCTACGGCTCGTACGCGCTCACCGAGCCGGGCGTCGGCTCGGATCCGGCGGCGCTGCAGACCCGCGCCGAGCGCCGCGGCGACGTCTACGTCCTCAACGGCCAGAAGCGCTTCATCGGCAACGCCGGCCTGAGCAAGGTCTACGTCGTGTTCGCGCGCACCGGTGACGCGGGCTCGAAGGGCATCAGTGCGTTTATCGTCGACGGCGACTCGCCCGGCATCAGCTCCGAGCGCCTGCGCACGATGGGCATGCCCGGCTGGCAGCTCGGCGCGCCGCGCTTCGAGGACGTCGAGGTGCCGGCCGCCAACCTCCTCGGCCGCGAGGGCGACGGCTTCAAGATCGCGATGATGACCTTCGACCGCTCGCGGCCGGGGGTCGCCGCCCAGGGCGTCGGGATCGGCCAGGGCGCGATCGACCTCGCCCTCGACTACGCGCTGCGCCGCCACGCCTTCGGACGGCCGCTCGTCGACCACCAGGGGATCCAGTTCAAGCTCGCCGGGATGGAGGCCGAGGTCGCGGCCGCCCGCGCGCTCACCTTCCAGGCCGCGACGTTCGTGGACGAGGGCGACCCGCGGATGACGAAGCTCGCCGCGATGGCGAAGCTCGTGGCGACCGACGCGGCGATGCGCGCGACCACCGAGGCGGTGCAGGTCCTCGGCGGCAACGGCTACCTGCGCGACTACCCGGCCGAGCGCATGATGCGCGACGCCAAGGTCCTGCAGATCTACGAGGGCTCCAACGAGATCCAGCGCCTCGTCATCGCCCGCAACATGCTGCGCCAGGCCATGGAGCGCGAGCCGGTGTGGCCCGAGTGCATGCCCGGCGCGCCGGGCGTCGAGAGCGGCGAGGGCGTCGCGGGGCCCGAGGAGCAGTCCGACACGCCGCACCCGGCGGTGGGCGCGACGGCGTAGCGCCCCGCCGGGATCGGCTGGGCCGGCCGCGTGCAGCCGCTACAGTTTCGGGTCACGGGTCGGCCGGGTCCTGCGCCCACGGTGACGGATCGGCACCCCGACAGCCAGGTGAACCGCTGCGGCCGGTCCCACTCGGGCCGGTTCTCGGGTCGCCTTCCCCGACCAGGAGGCGATTCCCTGTGCTGTCCGTTCCAACCCGTTCCACCGCCGACCCCACGATCCCGCTGCTGTGCGAGGTCACGCCCGATCGCGACGTCGTCACCATCGCGGTCATCGGCGAGCTCGACATCGCCACGACGCCCGTGCTCGACGCCCAGCTTCGCGATCTGCGCGACGCGGGCTTCCAGCGCATCGTCGTGGACCTGCGCGGCCTGACGTTCATCGACTCCACCGGGGTGCATCTGATGCTCGCCTGGACGGCGTCGGCGGCGGCCGACGGACACGACCTGCGGGTCGTCCTCGGCGCGCGCGCCGAAGCGGTGTTCGCCATGACCGGCACCCTGGGCGCGCTGTCCCTCCAGTCCCACGGGGCGGAGCGCGCGCCGTAGAGTGCAGACATGGACCAGCGCTTGCAGCAGGACGACGTCCTCCCGCGGCTGAGCACGGCGGGCGAGCTGGCGCATGCCGGGGCCCCCGCCGGCGACCCCGCCACCGGCGAGCTGCGGGCCAAGCTCGCCAACGCGATGGTCGGCATGAAGAAGGAGTACTACGGGCGCGGCCCGACCGCGGCGAAGGCGTGGCTGCTGGACGACTACGTCTTCGTGGCGATGGAGGGCGGTCTCACGCGCAGCGAGGAGACGCTCCTCGCGGCCGGAAAGGCCGACCTCGTCCGCAACTACCGGCTGGCCTTCCAGGAGGCCATGGCCGCGACGACGATCGGCGCCGTCGAGGAGATCATCGGCCGCCGCGTGGCGACGTACCACAGCCAGATCGTCTTCGACCCGGCGCGCGCGTTCGAGATCTTCGTCCTCGAGCCCGAGGGCCGGTAGGACCGTTCGATCGCCGGCCGCGGCGCCGTGAGGCCGGTCAGCCGGCCCCGGCGGACCGCCCGGCGGCGGCCGCGGCGGCCAGCGCCTCGCCGATCGCGCGGTAGGCCTTCGCGTTGAACGCGAGGCCGACGTGGCTGCCGGTGACCTCGACGTTGTCGGCGTAGGGCACGGTGCAGGCCTCCCACCACACGACGCCGTCGCCGCGCGAGTAGATCGACGTCAGCGGCACTCCGGCCGGGAACTCGCCGCAGAAGTCGGCGGTGAAGCGGCAGCGGCAGGTCTCCGTGAGGCAGCCGTTGCGCGCCGCGCGGTCGGTCGTGCGGTCGTGGACCCAGCGGACGGCGGCGACGGCGGCGCGCGTGGGGATCGAGATGTCGAACGGCGTGTCGAGCCCCGAGCCCATCGTCACGACGGCGCTGATGTCCGCCGGGCGGCGGTGCGCGAGCGCCTTGGCGAAGTGGCCGCCGCGGCTGTGGCCGATGAGGGCCACGCGGCGCCCGGTCCGCTGCGCGATGCGGCCCACGCGCGCCTCGAGGCGGTCGAGGGCGCGGTCCGAGCACCCGACGTTCATCGCGATGCCCGAGTGCTGCGTCTCGTAGCCCATGCGCGCGAGCCAGTCGGCGAGCACCAGGAGCGACGGGTCCCCGGCCAGGAAGCCGGGGATCAGGACGACCGGCTCGCCATTGCCGCGCGGCACCCCGCGGGGGGGCGGGTTCCAGAACACCGGGTCGACCTGGAGGCGCGCCAGCTCCACGAGCCAGCGCGTCTCGGCGAGGTGGCGTCCCCACCACTGCCGGCGCTCGGCGGGCGGTGGGGGCGCGACCGGGTCCCACGAGGCCGTCTCGATCTCGTGGGGGAGGGGGACGCCGGTCGCCATCGCGAGGGAGTTCTACCCGCGCGCGCGGTCGGCTCGCCGTCAGTCGGCGTCGGCGGTGGCGGTGGCGGTGGTGGCGGGCCGGTGGCCCGAGGCACCGGGGCCGCCGGGGCCGCCGGCGCGCCGCTCGCGCCGCTCGGCGATCACGGAGGTGAGGGCCGTGACGGTGAGCGCGCCGACGACGACGGCGAGGGTCAGCGCGATCGGCGGGTGCCACACATCGACGAGCAGCAGCTTGGCGGCCACCCAGCCGAGGATCGCCGCC
>JAXDHC010000094.1:0-5551 GCA_034664705.1 Solirubrobacteraceae bacterium | reverse complement strand
ATGTCGGAGCCTAGGGAGGACCTGATCCTCGATCGGCTGATCCACGAGCCGGGCCGGCTGGCGATCCTGACGGTGCTGTCCTCGGTCAGGGATGCCGACTTCGTCTTCCTGCAGCGTGCGACCGGGCTGACCAAGGGAAACCTCTCCAGCCATCTGACGAAGCTGGAGGCCGCGGGGCTGGTCGCGATCGAGAAGCGGTTCGTCCACAAGAAGCCCAACACGAACGTCGCGCTGACGCCGGTCGGCAAGCAGCGAATCGCTCACCACTGGGACCAGCTGGAACGCCTGAAGCACCTCTCGGAGACAGCGGGCGAGCAGTAGCAGCGGCCGGCCGCACCCCGGCGTCGACGGGCGCGTCCGGGCATGCGGCCGGCTCGCCGCGCTCTAGCTCCGTCTGACGGACCGCCGGGTCGCTGGGCGCGGCGCCGTCGCGGGGGATGCCTCCGGGGTGGACGCCGCCGCGGGCTCGGTCTCGCTCGGGGACGCGTCGGCCGGTGCGGTGCTCGCCGAGCGCACGTACCCGGTCCGTCCGCTCGGCAACTCGCGCGTCTGCGCCTCGCCGCGGTGCACGAGCGTCCGAAGGACGCCGTAGAGCACGGTCTTCGGGACGCCCGAAGTCGTGGCGAGCTCGCTGACGCTCGCCCCCGGACGCTCGTCGAGGGCGCGCAGGACCGCGTCGCGGTTGGCGCCCCGAGCCGCGCGCTTCGGCGTTGCGGCGCCCTGGGGAGCGGTCGGCTCGGGCGCTCCGCTCCGTTCGACGCCCCGGTGCCCGCGCCGGCCGGGCGACGCCGCCTCCGGCGGCCGGTCGTCGTCGAGCGCGCGGAGCGCAGCTTCGAGCTGCTCGTACTCCCGCATGGCGGTGCGGCTCTCTTCCAAGCGGTCGAGGAGCTCGCGGTGGATACGGTCGAGGAGGTCGGCCATCAGTCTCGGTTCATGCGCGTGGGAAGCCGGCGGCCGGAGCGGGCCGCTGGAGCGGTCCGGTGGCTCGTCATCGGCGGGGATACTGAACCGTTGCGGTGGCGCCGCGACGCCAAGGTCCGCCGTGCCGGGCTCCCGCCCCCGCGACTGTGGTCAGCAGGCGGCCGCGATCTGAGCGGGCGCGAGGTCCGCGCGCGCAGGCGCAACGTGCGCGGGCGTCAGGCGCGCCGGCGCGATGTGCGCGCGGTCGCGACCCTCGGCCTTGGCGCGGTACAGCGCCGCGTCCGCGCGCTGGACGAGGTCATCCGCGGTCTCCGCGCCGTCCCACTGCGCGAGCCCCACCGAGCACGTCTGGCCGTCCGGCGTCATCTTGCGAAGCCGCTCGACGACCGCGGCGGCGGGCTCCAGCGTGCAGTGCGGCAGCAGCACGGCGAACTCCTCGCCGCCGTAGCGTGCGAGCCGGTCGCTCGGGCGCAGCACCGCGCGCCAGTTCGCGGCGGCGTCGGCGAGCAGGTCGTCGCCGCGCTGATGGCCGCAGCGGTCGTTGAATGCCTTGAAATGGTCGAGGTCGAGCATCGCCACGACGAGCGACTGTCCGTCGCGTCTGCTGCTGCTCAGCGCCTCCGCGAGCCACTCGTCCCAGGCGCGCCGGTTCCCGACCCCGGTCAGCGCGTCGGTGACCGCCAGCGTCTGCAGGCGGGCGAACATCTCTTCGCGCTCGCGGGCGAGCACCGCCATCTGCACCTCACGCGCCTGTGCCAGCTGCAGTTGGCGGCGCCCTTCGGCGACGAGCCGCTGGACCGTCACGGCGACGATGGCCCCCGTGGCTATGAAGAGGCCAGCGACGCCGAGCCCGACGGCCGGATGGGCCCCACCGCCGAGGGTCAGGACCGGCACGACGAAGAACAGGCCGACAGCGGCGAGCACGACGGCCAGATGCACGCGGCTGGCATGAAGGGCGACCCAGAAGACCGGTAGCAAGGACAGCACGCCGACGCCGCTGGACGGCTGCCCGGAGGCGTGGCGCAGGAGCGCCGCCCCCACCAGCAGCAGCAGCGCCGACAACAGGTGCGCGCCGCCGGCCAGACGTTTCCAGTTCGCCAGCAGGGCCGGGCCCGGCGCAAGCAGCGTGAGCACCAGCGCGGCGGAGAACAGGCTCCAGTCGACCGTGTCAGCGAACGACACGAGGCCGAACGCGACGAGCTGCACCGCGATGAACGGAGCCAGCCCGCGCTGAACCCGCGAGGCGGGCGACGTGATGGGCCACACATCGCCCTCATCGGCCAAGACGCTGTCGCATTGAACGACGGTGGACGAAATGCGAACTCAGGCCCCGCGGCGCGCCCGCCCGCGGAGTCGCGCCGAGCTCTGTCGGACGGCCACGACGAAGCGCGGCCGGCCCTGGGCGGCCGCGCATCGGTGTTGCGTCAGCCGGCCGTGTTCATCCTCTTGCGCATCCGCCACATCGCCGTGCCCATCCCGGCGACGAGCAGGGCGGCCCCCGCGAGCGCGAGCCACACCGCCACGGGGGTCGACGCCTTCGGCGCTGCCGCGACGGGCGGCTTGAGCTGTCGGGTGGCCCGGTCGGCCTCCTTGTCGCTGACGGTCACGACCTCGTCGATGCTGACCGGCTTCGCGCCCTGTGGAGTGATGACGCCGACGAGGCGATAGTCGCCGGCGGCCGCGCGGCCGGTCCATGGCACCCGGTACTCGACGCCGCTGTCGGGCATGAGCTGCGCAGTCGCGGAGTTCGACTTCACCACCTGCTTGCCGTTGCGCTCGACCCGGACGTCCACAGTCGCTCCCTGGATGAGGACCGTCCCGGAGTTCTTGAAGTTGAGGCTCAGGGCGGGCCGCCCGCCGTCAGTGCTCAGCGACGCGCCGGTGTAGTCGACGCTGCGTCGCCGGGGGCCGGGAAGGGCGACGGTGACGGGGACCGCCATCCGCAGGACGCGGCGCACCTCGAACGTGCGCCTGTCCTTTGCGCTCGACGTCTTGCTCGGAGCGGCGGCCGGGTCGGCGTCGGTCGCGACGATACCCGCGTAGTGCGAGCCGCCGCGGACGCCGGCCGGCACGCGCACGGAGAACGAAACCGGGGTGGAGCCGCGAGCCGGGACGCGGACCCTGCCGGAGCGCAGATGCATCCACGTGCCCTCGCGACGGAGTCCGATCGTGTCGTACGAGAGGCCTCCGGCGGAAGCCGTTTCGAGGTCCGCGGCCTGCAGGCGCACGACCTTGTCGCGCGCCGTCGTGTTGTAGACGTTGACGCGGGAGGTGAGCGTCGTGCCGGGCCGGCCATTGAGACGGAGCGCGCTGGTGGCCTTGTCGGAGGCAACGTAGAACCCGGCGGGCTGGGGCGGCGCGGCGCTGCTGGCCGCCGCCGGCGCCGCGAGTGCGGCGAGCGCCAGCGTGGCCAGAACGGCTCCACGGCGAAACGAGGAAGGCACTGGGTTGAATGAGCAGCGCAACCCGTTGCCGACACCTTCGGCAGCCCGGCCGGCTCCCGGACGGGAGCCCCGTGGCTTTGCGTCCCCGCCTCGCGACGGGTTTGCCTTTATCGGAGCGTTGGCTGCTCTCGTCTGTCCTTCCGGGTATCGGGCGAGGGCGAGATTCGCCCGATACTCCGATCGGTCGATCTCGAACGGAGGGTTGCGCGCCGGGTTTGGGCCTCCGTGACAACCTCGTGGGCGGTCCTCGGCGCACGCGGCGGGTTCCGCATGGGCGGCGCGGGCTCGGCGACCCCGCGAGCTCGCGGGGCCGTTAGACTGCCGCGCTTACGGGCGATGGCGCGTGAAAGCCGGTGAGAGTCCGGCGTGGTCGCGCCACTGTGACCGGGACCTCGGAGCGAGGATCCCGGAAGCCAGGACTCGAGCCATCGCTGACACCGTCATCGGGGACGCGTAATCCCCAGGAGGTTCGCCATGCCGGACGTCGTCGCCTCGAGCCCGTGGCTGCCCGAGGCCGTCCATCCACCGGCCATCTCGCTGCGCGAGATCTGGCCGTGGGCGCTCTTCGCTGTCGTCCTGCTCGCCCTGCTGTACGTCGTCGGCGCCGAGGAGGGTGCGACGTCGATCACCGGGGGCAACCTCGTGCACGAGTGGGTCCACGACGGCCGCCACCTGCTGGGCTTCCCCTGCCACTAGGGGCTACCGTGCTGCGAAACCTCCTGGTGTGCGGCCTCGTCGCGGGCTTCTGCGGCGGGCTGCTCGCGGCCGGCTTCGTCTCGTTGGCCGGTGAGCCGGCGGTCGACCGCGCGATCGCCTTCGAGGATGCGAAGGCGCACGCGGCGGGCGGCCACGCCCACGGCGAGGCGCCGGCGTCCGTCTCGCGCGCCCTGCAGAAGAGCGCCGGCCTGCTGACGGCCGCGCTGGTCTACGGCGCGGCGCTGGGCGGGCTGTTCGCGCTCGTCTTCGCGTTCGCCTATGGGCGCATCGGCCGGGCGAGCCCGCGCGCGACCGCGTACTGGCTGGCGGCAGGGGCGTTCGCCGTGCTGTACCTCGTGCCGTTCGCGAAGTACCCGGCCAACCCGCCCTCGGTCGGCGATCCCGACACGATCGGCCGGCGGACGGCCCTCTACGCGACGATGCTGCTGATCTCCGTGCTCGCCGCGGTGGCGGCCGCGCGCCTGCGCCCGGCCCTGCAGCGGCGGATCGACGCTCACGCCGCGACGGTGGTCTCGGTCCTCGCCTACCTGGTGGTCGTCGTGGCGGCGGGCGTCGCGCTGCCCGGCATCCACGAGGTCCCGGCCGGTTTCCCCGCGACGACCCTGTGGCAGTTCCGCGAGGCGTCGGTCGGCATGCAGGCGACGCTGTGGGCGACGATCGGGCTGGTCTTCGCGTTCGCCGGACAGCGCGTCATGACCGGCGGGCCCATCCTCCCGTGGCGGTCGCGCGGGGCCGCCCCGGTGCGCGCGGGCGCACCGGACTGAGGGGCCCGATGGTGCGAGCGCTCTGTGCACCGACGCAGCGCCCGCCGGCCGATCGCTGTCCCGGCGCCGTGGTCCTCCACGCCGCGGCGGATGGCGCGCTCGCCCGCGTCCGCCTGCCGGGCGGGCGGCTCTCGGCGGCGCAGCTGCGCGCGCTCGCGCGGGCGGTCGCCCTCGGGAACGGCCTCGCCGACCTGACGTCGCGGGCGAACGTGCAGGTGCGCGGCCTGCCGTCGGGCGCCGGGGGCGAGCTCGCGCGGGTCCTGTCGGCTGCCGGGTTGCTGCCGTCGCCCGCGCACGACCGGGCGCGCAACGTGCTCGCCAGCCCCGTGGCGGCCCGCCACCCGCGCGCCGTCGCCGAGACGGACGCGGTGGTCGCCGAGATCGACCGGCGCCTGTGCGCGGACGCGGCCCTCGCCGCGCTGCCGGGCCGGTTCCTGTTCGCCGTCGACGACGGCAGCGGGCTCGCCCTCGACCACGCCGCGGACGTCGCGCTGGTGGCCGGCGCGGACGGGGCGTTCGGGCTCGTCCTCGCCGGGCTCTGGACGACGGCCCGGCTCGACGCGGACGCGGCGGCCGGCGCGGCGGTCGCGGCCGCCCGCGCGTTCCTGGCGGAGCGTGACGGGCACGCCGGCCGGGCGTGGCGCTTGGCCGAGCTCGAGGACGGCGCGGCCGCGGTCGCCGGGCGGCTGGGCGTGAGCCTCGTCG
>JAXDHC010000093.1:0-10016 GCA_034664705.1 Solirubrobacteraceae bacterium | reverse complement strand
ACGACCGGCACGGCGACGAGCGCGGCGACGAGGAGCAGCGCGACGGGCCAGAGGCGGCGCTCGACGAGGTCGCGGACGATGGTGCGCAGGAAGCTCATCGGGTGGCTCCAGTGGGGGTCACGGCGGTCTGGGTCGGCGATGACGACGTGCCGGCGGCGGCCTGCGCCCCGGCCGGCGACGTGGCGCTCGCGCCGTTCGCCAGGCCCTGGTCCTCCGGCAGGAGGTAGCCGGTCGCGGCGAGCGTCGCCTTGATGCGCTTCAGGCCCTGCTCGCCCGGGACGAGCGCGATCCCGTCCACGGTGAGCAGCCGTCCCTTGACGGCGACGTCCGAGCCGGTCGGGCGCACGAAGCCCTGGACCCGCGCGAGGAAGCTCTGCAGGTCGAAGAACGAGCCGTCGAAGACGAACGTGAACGGCATGGTCGCCAGGCCGGCGGTCCCGACGGTGGCGCCGGGCGGCAGCGCCGCGGTCGCGGTCTGCGCGGTGGCGGCGGGCGCCGCGGTCGACGACGCCGGCGCGGCGGAGGCCGGCGTGGACGGGCTGTTGCCGTTGGCCGTGGCGGCGGCCGCGGCGGAGGCCGGCAGCGCGGGGGCGGCCGAGGCGGCGGCGCCGGCGCCGGCGAGCGAGATCGAGGAGAAGTCCACCTTCGCGCCGCTGGCGGCCGCGTCGAGCTGCACGAGCAGCGACGGCATGTCGTCGTCGGCCGGGACGGCCTTGCCGAGCCCGGCGACGGTCGCGTAGTCGGCGCGGTAGTTCCGCTTGGCCTCGCCGGCGGTCGCCGCCGCGGCCTGCGCGGTCTGCAGGCGCGCCTGCTGGACGGCGACGTCGGCCTCGACCTTCGTCGCCTCGGCCCGCTTGGGTCCGAGCGCGACGAACCAGAAGGCGGCGAGCACGGCAAGGCTCGCGGCGACGGCGATGAGGATGCGGTCTCGGGAAGTCACTTGGTGGCCCCTCCGGTGGCGGCCGGCGCGGCGGCCTGGGCCTGGCTCTGGGTGTCGGTCTGGGTCGGAACGGCGCTGGGCGCCTCGAAGAACACGGTCATCGCGAACTGGGCGCGATCGCCGCAGCCCTCGCCGGCGGCGCTTGCGGTGCTGCCCTTGGGGGCCTTGGCCGACGACGAGAGGCTGACCCGCTGCACGCCGGTGATGCGGCGCAGCGAGGACATGGTGGTGGCGACCTTGCTCTGCGAGGTCGTGCAGCCCGCGATCTCGAGCGCCGGGACGGCCAGCGACGCGCGGAGCGGGTCGGAGGTGCCCGGCACGCCGACGGTCGGGTTGACCGTGGCGCGCAGGCCGGTGAGCCACGTCTTGGGCGGGATCGTCCGCGCCACCTCGTCGAGCGCGTGCGCCCAGTCGAAGCGGCTCTTGGCCAGGTCGCGGACGGTCGCCACGCGGGACTTGCGCAGCTCGGCGAACGTGGTGTAGCTCTTCAGGTCGCCCGCGGCCGCCTCGGCGGTGTCGGCCTGCGCCGTGACGGCGGCGAGGTCGGCGCGCTTGTCGGCGAGCGAGCGGCCGACGACGGTGTAGGCGCCGCTCATGAGGACGAGCAGCGCGAGGACGGCGATGACGACGTACGCGCCGATGCCGCCGGAGCGGCCGTGGGCGCCGCCGCCGGAGTCGGCCGGGATGAGGTTGACGGCCTTCATGCCACGACCTCCTCGACCGCCAGGCCGGCGGCAACGGCGACGCGACCGGGGCTCAGCCCCGCCGGCGTGCTGTCGACGGCGGCGAGCGTGACCGGCAGGCCGAGCTCGGCGGAGAGCGCGATCTCGAAGCCCGGGATCGCCGCGGCGGGGCCGGTGAGGACGGCGCGGGCGACATGCGCCTCGCCGCCCTGCGCGTGATGGAAGTCGAGCGAGTTGCGCACCTCGGCGGCGATCCGCCGGGCGCCGTCGATGAGCAGCCGGCGCGCCTTGGTGACGATCTCGGCATCGCCGTCGATGTCCTCGACGGCGGCCTGGAGGCCGACGTGCTCGAGCCATCCGCGGGCGTGGTCGAGCGTCAGCTCGGCGGTCTCGGCGAGCTCCACGGCGAGCGCCTCGACGCCGCCGCCGGAGCCGCGCGTGAACAGGCACCTGGTGCCCTTGGCCACGGCGAGGTTGGTCATGCCGCCGACCGCGAGGTAGAGGACGAGGTCGTCCTGCGGATCGGGGCGGTACAGCGCGCGGATCATCGCGAAGGCGGAGAGGTCGACGCCCTCGGGGCGCAGGCCGGCGGAGCGGACCGCGGACACGACGCGCTCGACCATGTCGCGCCGGGCGGCGACGACGAGCAGGCGCTGGCGGCGGCCGTCGGGGCCGTCCACGACCTCGAGCGGCTGGAAGTCGATCACGGCCTGGTCCAGCGGCATCGGGAGCTGGTCGCCGGCGTGGAACCGCACGGCCGTGGCGAGCTCCCGGTGGTCCTCCAGGTACGGCAGCTCCATCGCGCGGACGACGATCTTCTGGTTCGCCACGCCGATGCGCACGCGCTTGCCGAGGCCCTTGTTCTCCTTGAAGAGCGTGCGGAGCGCGTCCGCGAGGCCGTCGACGTCGGTGACCTCGCCGTCGCGGACGATGCCGGGCTCGAGCGGCGAGAACGCGGCTCGGTCGATCGAGATGCGGCCGTTGACGCTCACCTGCGCGGCGGTGATGCCGCTTGGGTCGATGTCGAGGCCGACGAGGTTCTTGGGACGCTTTGCCATGTGAGCACGTGGTGGGGAACGGCCGGAGCGGCGGGCCTGCCTCCGCATCGACATGCGGACCGTCCCCCTCAACCCCGAGGGCCCCCTTGACCGGACATCCGTCCAGCGGGGCTTCTAGAAACGGTCGAGATATGCGTCGACGAGCCCCTCGCCCACGAAGAACGACACGAGGCCGCCCAGGGCGAGGAACGGGCCGAACGGGACCGCGGTCTTGCGGCCCTCGCTCGCGCCCTTGCGGGCGATGACGAGCGCGCCGACGAGGACGCCGGCGATCAGGGCGATGAAGAGGGCCGGCGCGACGGCGCGCCCGAGGTACAGCCCGAGCACGCCGGCGAGCTTCACGTCGCCCATGCCCATGCCGCGCGGGTAGGCGAGCGCGGCGAGCAGGAAGAAGCCGCCGGCGGCGGCTCCGGCGATGAGCTGCTCGGGCACGAAGCCGATGTCCAGCGCGAGACCCGCCGCGACCGCCGCGATCGCAGCGGGCAGCGTGATCCGGTTGGGGATGAGCCGGTGCTCGAGGTCGATGAGCGCGATCGGCACGAGCGCCGTGACGAGCAGGAGGCCGAGCGCGACGTGCACCGCCTCGTCCTTGGCGAGCAGCACGGCGACGTACAGGACGGCCGTGACGAGCTCCACGAGCGGGTACCGGCCGGCGATGCGCGTGCCGCAGTGCCGGCAGCGTCCGCGCAGCAGCAGCCACGAGAGCACCGGCACGTTGTCGTACGGCGCGATCGGCGTGCCGCAGCCCGGACACCGCGAGCGCGGCCGCGACAGCGACTCGCCGCGCGGCAGGCGGTGGACGACGACGTTCAGGAACGAGCCGACCAGCAGGCCGCCGACAGCGGCGAGGGCGACGGCGAAGGCCATGGCGGCGCGAAACCTACCCCGTCACCAGGACGGGCTAGGTCGCGGGGACCTGCTCGCTGAGGCGCACGCGCTGCCACGAGGCGACCTCCGGCTGGAGGAAGTACGGCGGGCTGCGGTAGCGCAGGCGCTTGTCGTAGTTGTAGTCCTTCGTGAAGCCGGTGTCCGCGGTGGTGCCGACCGGGCCACGGAACTTCTGGGCGATCGCGCCCTTCACCTTGAGGGTGCCGAGCTCGGCGCCGCAGGCGTAGTTGTCGACGATGAACGAGTGCTGCAGCGAGAGGATCGCCGCCTCGACGGTGACGTTCTGCATCGTCGGCGTGACGTTCGTGCACTCGTTGTAGTCGTCGCGCCACCCGCGGGTGACCTCGTGGGCGACGCGGACGAAGTTGTTCGCGATCAGCCCCAGGACGGCGTCGTTCGTCCCGAGCACGTCGCCGTTCGTGCTGCCGGCCGGCGGCTTGATGATGATGTCGTTCTCGGCGTTGATCGTCAGGCTCTGGTTGTACGTGCCGCTCACGTAGACGTTCGCGCAGTTCTGCTGCCCGGTGTACGTCGCGGTGATCGGCGGGTTCGCCGGGCACCAGCCGCCGCTCTGCACGTAGATGACGCCGTTGGGCGGGAACGGCTTGTCCGTCCAGGCGCCGCCGTTGACGTTCGCGTTCTTGACGCTGATCTTCGCCGGGGTCTCATCGCCCTTGAGGCGGATCGTCGTCTCCCCGGTGAACTTGTACCCCGTCTGCGGCAGGGTCTTCAGCTCCTCGTTCGTCGTGGGCATCGTGTACGTCGCGCCCGTGCCCGTCGGGCCGTTGAAGGTCGGCGAGGCGCTCGCGCAGCCCTCGGCGGTCTTCCACGTGAACTTGTCGGCGACGACCTCGATCGCGTCGAGCGAGTCGGTGCCGAAGGTCGGGCTGCCGCAGACCATGATGCTGTCGTCGTTGGTGTGCATCGGCCCCCTGATGATGTCCGACGGGCCGAACTGGATCTCCGTGCACCACCACGGGCGATTGGCGCGCGGCGTCATGCAGTACTGCGCGGCGTAGTCCCCGAGGGTGCTGTTCGCGTACGTCGTCGGGTCGGCCGTCTCGAGGTCGGTGAAGTACAGGAAGTCCAGGAACGTCTTGCGCCGGAAGGTGCCGACGAGGCTGCGCTTCGTGCCGTTCGACTTTCCGGTCGCCCGGATCCGGAAGGTGCCGTCCGGGTTGATCATCGAGGCCTGGGTGTCGCCCGGCGGGGGGGCGCAGGCGCTCGCGGTGCCGGCCGGCAGCAGCTCGATCGCGTACTCGGCCGCGGAGCCGGGGACCTTGCGCCAGTTGTCCTTGCGCGTGTCCTGCCCTGTACCCGACCACCGCTGCACGACGGGGCTCGGCTCGGTCGTGTTCGGCCGGGGGACGTTCGTGCACTTCGCCCAGTAGTCGTTGTCGGTGGCGAGGTGGTAGGCGTAGTACTCGAGTCCGGCCTCGGCGGCCGCGAGGGCCTGCTTGCGGTCCTGGGAGTCGCGCGTGACCGGGATCTGGCCGTTGGCGGCGGCGAACGCGCCGGCCAGGAACAGGCCGCTGATCATCATCACGAGCATGACGGCGACCATCGAGAAGCCGCGCTCGTCGGCGGCCCGCCGGAGCGCCTTGCGGGCGAGGTTCATGAGCATTTCACCGTCGGGGTGCTGGACGAGTTCGGATTGGCGGCGCGCAGGTAGACGTCGTTCTGGAGGTACGCCGCCTGGCGCTCCGTCGTGGTGGCGCGCGCGGGCCGGGCGACGAAGCTGATGGCGATCCGGGTGGTGGCGCCGAGGTCGAGCGCGCTGAGGCCGCTGGTCGCGGTCAGCGCCCGCGTGGGCCCGGGCGGCGTCGCCGTCGGGTCGGCGGCGTAGAAGCGGAAGACCGGCGTGGTGCCGTCGGCGACGACGTTGGTGAGCAGCACGCGCCTGGTCGGCGTGGAGGTGTAGGTGGGGGCCGCCGCCGCGCCGCTCGGGGCGACGGTCGTCTGGGTGATCGTCCGCGCCGCGGCGTCGTAGGTGAACGTGCGCAGCTGGGGGGCGCTCCCATCGCTCTTCAGGTCGACGTACGCGCTGACCGAGGTGTCGCTGCCCGAGGCGAGGCTGAGGGTGTTGGGCGTCGGGCAGACCTGCGAGCGCAGGTCGCGGACCATCTCGTCGATCGCGAGCCGGCCGCGCTCGACGGCGTCGACGCGGTCGGTCACCTTCCCGTTGACGCGCACGACGCTGTCGAGCACGGCGAACGCCGCGAGGAGGATGACCATCCCGACGACGCACGCCACGAGGACCTCGGGCAGCGTCATGCCGGCCTCGCCGCGCGGGTCGATCCGATGCGTGATCCGGGTCATGAGCACGCCGAGGAGTTCGCGACCGTCAGGTCGAGCTTGAGCGTGCCGACGTCGGCCCCCGCGACCCCGGTCGCGTCGACGTTGGAGGGCGGGCTCACCAGGCGCTTGCTGCCGGACGAGACGCACAGGTCGTAGCGGCCGTACGGCACGCCGGGGTCGGCCTTGTCGGGGGCCGTGTACGGCTTGGTGATGAGGCCGGCCGCGTCGGTGGTCAGCGTCAGCTTGTCCGTGCAGCCGCTGCTGCGCGGGGTCAGGACGATCACGGCGCCCTGGATCACCGCGTTGGTCGCCTTGTTCACGACCGTGCCCTTCAGCGGCGGCTGGCGCACGGTGACGGCCAGCGCCTGGCCCGGGTCGGCGACCTTGGAGCCGGGATACGTCGCGAAGTAGCCGGGGGCCGCGAGGACCGGCGGCTGGGCGCCGTCGCAGCGCCCGCTCCAGAACGAGTAGGCGGTCGGGAAGGGGAAGAGCGCGGGCCCCGGGATGTCGATGGAGGCCTGCGGCGTCGGGAGATGCGCGGTCTGGACCGGGCTCTGCAGGTCCGCGTGACCGGCGCTGACCGACCAGCCCTTCGACGGGACCGTCTGGGTCCCCAGGGTCGTGACGAAGCTGACGGTCGCCGGCGCCGCGCGGTCGTAGGAGAGGATCGGGGACACCGTGACCTTGCCGGCCGCCACCGTCGCGCCGACGCTGGTGCTCTGCGTCTGGGTCTTGCCGACCCAGCCGGTCTGGTTGACCGTCGCGGTGTAGGCGCCGGTCGGGACGTAGGCGAAGATCGCGCAGCCCGCCGAGTTGGTCTTCACGGTGACCGCCTTGGGCCCGGTGATGGTCACCGGCATGCCGGGCACGGGGTCGTCGTCGCGATCGCGGACCGGCACCGACAGCGTGCCCTGCTTGGCGCTGAACGCGCCGACGGGCGGCGCGACGATGCTCGACAGCGTGACCGGCTGGGTCGTCTTGCCGACGACGTCGGAGGTCACGGTCGAGGTGATCCGCAGGAAGTCGGCCTGCGTGGCGTTCGACGTGCAGCTCTCCGTCCCGCCGGTCGCGTCGCGGATCCACTCCGACTGCGACGTGACGGTGTACGGCACCCCGTTGACCGGGACCGCCAGGGTGCGCGCGTACGTGGAGAGGTCGACGGCGCTCAGCCCGCGCATGCGCTCCTGGTCCTGCTCGGCGAGCGCGCCGGCGATCGTGCGGGCCTTGCTCTTCGTGGCGCTGCTCTGGGCCGCCTCGAGCCCCTTGAAGACGCCCATGGCGATGACGAGCAGCAGGGCGGCGCTCACGAGCACCTCGACCAGAGCGAAGCCGGCCTCGGAGCCGAGGTGGCCCGCGCGCGCGGATGGCTGGGAACGGTCCCGCATGCAGGTGCTATCGGCTCCGCGGGGCCGTGCGTTGAGGCCCGTGAGGGGCCGCTGGACGTTCAGGCAGTCCGTCCGAACCTGGCGCTTAAACGCAGACGAGGCGGGCCAGATGGCCCGCCTCGTCGAGACGTCGAACTCAGCGCGGAGCGCTGACTACCACATGTTGCCCTGGCTGTCGGCGCTCTTGCAGCCGCCGCTCTCGCCGCCGGTGCCGACGACGCAGGTGCGCTTGATCACGCCGTCGGTGCCGCGGACGACCGTGAACGTGTTGTTGCTCTTCGACTTCGCGGTCGCCGAGAAGGTGTTGGCGGCGGTCGCGGACACGCTGACCTGACCGACGCCCGTGCCGTAGTCCAGGCCGCTGCCCGTCAGCGCGCTCGCGCTGGCGCACTTCGTGTAGTCCTGCGTGTCGGCGTAGCAGGACTCGACCTGCGAGACCATGTTGCGAGCATCGGACTTGGCGGACGAGTCCTGGCCCTTCTTCTGCTGGCCCAGGAACGTGGGCAGAGCGATCGCGGCGAGGATGCCGATGATCAGGATGACGACCAGGAGCTCGATGAGCGTGAAGCCCTGCTCGTCGTTGCGCAGCTTGCGAAGCATTCGATCCTCCTACGGATCAGGTGCATTGTCTCGCCAGCTCCTCGGTCTGCCTCCGGTCCGGCAGCCCGGCTTCCTCATCGTCGAGGCCCGTGGCTTTGCGTCCCGCCCTCACGGGCGGTTTGCCCTTGGCTTCCGAAGGTCTGGCCTTCTGGACCGGGTATCGGCACGCCGACTTGCGCTTCTGGAGGGTTCTGGACATCTGTCCTAGGGGCTGGACCCCTGGGGTGAGGACCGGATCTCGGTGGTGGGCCCTCTGGAGCCGCGCGTGCGCCAGAATGCCGCCCTCATGACCCGCCGGCGCATCCTGCTCTTCGTCGCCCTGCTGCTCGTCGTGGCGGCCGTCGCGGACGCCGTCGCGCCGCGCGACACGCAGCTCGCCGTCAAGGCGCCGGAGGGCACCACGACGCCCGCTCCGCCGGCCGACGTCGCCGAGGCGACGTTCCCGAAGGACCGCCGGCTGCGCGCACGCGTCGGCGACGTCGTGCAGGTGCAGGTGCGCACCAAGGCGCGCGACGAGGTCCAGATCCTCGCGCTCGGGGTCTCCGAGCCCGTCGAGCCCGACGTTCCGGCCGAGCTGCTCTTCGACGCCGATCAGGCCGGGCGCTTCGCGGTCACGCTGCGCGACGCGGGCACGCGCATCGGCACGATCGACGTGCGCGCGGCGCGCTGACGCGGGCCGCGCCGATCCGGCCGCGGCCTACCGCCGCACGAGGACGGCGCGCTGCACGGTCGCCCGCCGGCTCCCGAGCACGGCGGTGCCGCGGACGAGGAGCACGATCTGCGAGGCGCGCCGCAGCCGGCTCGCGGCTCGAGCGCTCAGCCTGAGCACGACGTCGCTGCCGCCCGCGACGGCGACGGCCCGCACGGTGCCGACGACGACAGGCTTCTTCGCGCCCTTGGGGGCGAGCTTCAGCCGCCGTGCGTCGGCCGCCGAGACCGTGGCGCTGAGCGCGCAGACGGTGCCGGCATCGGCCTCGCAGCGGAGCGTCACGCCCTTGCGCAGGACGATCGCGAGCTTCTGGATCGTGGTGCCGGCGAGCCGCGGCGCGGGCGCGGGCGCGCCCGCTGCGCGCGCGGCGGCGGCCTCGGCGGCCGCAGCGGCGGCGGGCCCGGCGGGAACGCCGGCGGCCACCGCGGTCGCCGCTGCGCCCGCGCCGGCCGCCGGCGGGGTCGCGGCGCTCGGCGCCGGTGCGGCCGGGGCCGGGGCGGTGCCGCCGCCGTCGGCCGGCGCGGTGGAGCCGCCGCTGCCGCCCGTCGGCTCGGGAACGGGCCGCACGACGACCTCGACGGTCCCCATGGCGGGGGTCCCGGCGTCGTCGGTCACGCGCACACGGACCGTCACGGCGCCCGCGTTCGGATAGGCGCGCGCCGTCGTCGGCGTCGTGGCGGTGTCGAGCTCGAAGATGCCGTCGCCGTCGAGATCCCACTGGAAGCGGGCGACGGTCCCATCCGGGTCGAGCGAGCCGCCGGCGTCGAAGGTCACGGGCCGGCCGGCGACCACGGGGTTCGGCGCCGCCGTGACGGCCGCGACCGGCGCCCGGTTGGGCGAGACGGACACGGTCTTCTCGGCCTGGGCGCCGCTGTCGTCCGTCACGCGCAGGCGGACCGCGATCGGCCCGGCGGCGGTGAACACGTGCTGGACCGTCGGAGCGCTCGCGCCGTCGGTCTCGTAGGTCCCGTCGCCGTCGAGGTCCCACTCGTAGCGGGCGATCCGGCCGTCGAGGTCGAGCGAGCCGAGGGCGCTGAGCGTCGCCGTGCTGCCGACGACCGGCGGCGCCGGGGACACCGTGAAGGTGGCCATCGGCGGCAGGGTCCGCACCGTGATGACGAGGCTCTGGGTGCTCGTCGCGCCGTCGTTGTCGGTCACGCGCACGCCGACCGTGTGCGCGCCCGGCGTCGCGAACTTCGTCTCCAGCGTACGGACCGCGTCGGTGCTTCGCTCGTAGGTTCCGTTGCCGTCGAGGTCCCACTCGTGCTGCACGACCGAGCCGCCGGCGTCGGCGGAGGCGCTGTCCAGCGTGATCGTCTCGCCCGACTGCGGGTCGGCGGGCATGGCCGTGAGGTTCGTCGTCGGCGGCGCGGTCACCTTGACGGTCGTCGACGCCTGCGTGGACCGGGTGTGCGCATCGGTGACGCGCACGGTGAAGGTGTGCGCGCCGACCGG
>JAXDHC010000092.1:0-3071 GCA_034664705.1 Solirubrobacteraceae bacterium | reverse complement strand
GCGCAGTGCGGCCCCCACCGGGAACCGCGAGTACGGCGCGTGGGCGTTGCGCATCGCCGCGTCGGCGGCGCGCAGGAGCGCCTCGGCGTCGACGTCGGCGTCGACGCCTGCGCCGGCGTCGCCTTGTGCCGCGCCGGCCAGCGCGAGATCGCGGAGGTCGCGGTGGTCGCCGCGAGCATGGACATCTGCCCACCGTGCGGTGGGTGCCGCCAGCGGCTCTCCGAGTTCGCCACCGCCCGGACGCCGGTGCACCTCGGCCGGCCGGGCGGCGCCCGGCGGACGATCGCGCTCGGCGAGCTGCTGCCGCTCGGCTTCGACGCGGACGCGCTGCCGGCATGAGCGTGCAGGCGGCCGCTGACGTGCTCGCCCAGCGCGGCGGCCGGGCGCCGCGCGTGGGGATCGTGCTCGGCTCCGGCCTCGGGTCGGTGGCCGACGCCGTGGCGGACGCGACGCCGATCGGCTACGACGAGCTCCCCGGCTTCCCCCGCCCCGGCGTGGAGGGACACGCCGGCCGCGCGGTGCTCGGGACGCTGGCCGGCGTCCCGGTCGCGGTGCTCCAGGGCCGCGCCCACCTCTACGAGGGCGGCGACCCCGAGGCCATGCGCGTCCCGGTCCGCGCGCTGCGCGCCGCCGGCGCCGAGACCCTCGTGCTGACGAATGCGGCGGGGTCGCTGCGGAAAGACCTCGGGCCGGGAAGCCTCATGGCGATCGCCGACCACATCAACCTGACCGGCTCCAACCCGCTCGTCGGCCCCAACGACGATGCGCTCGGCCCGCGCTTCCCGAGCCTGCGCGACGCGTACGACCCCGAGCTGCGGGGGCAGCTGCGCGCCGCCTCGGAGGAGCTCGGCGCCCCGCTGCCCGAGGGCGTCTACCTCGCCGTCAGCGGCCCGAGCTTCGAGACGCCGGCCGAGATCCGCGCCTTCCGCGCGATGGGCGCCGACGCGGTCGGGATGTCGACGGTCCACGAGACGATCCTCGCGCGCCACTGCGGGCTGCGGGTCGCGGCGATCTCGACGATCACGAACCTCGCCGAGGGCATGTCCGACGAGCCGCTCAGCCACGAGCAGACGCTGCGCGACGCCCGGCGCGCGTCCGGCCGGCTGGCCGACCTGCTCCACGCCTTCGTGGGACGCCTGGCATGAGCGACGCCGCCCGTCGCGCGCTCGCGGTCGTCGACCTGACGCGCCTCGAGCGCCCCGACGAGGCCGAGGCGATCGACGCCCTCGCCGCCAAGGCGGTCACGCCGGTGGGCACGGTCGCGTCGATCTGCGTGTACCCAGAGTGGATCGAGCGCGTCCTCGGCCCCGGGGTGCCGGTCGCCGCGGTCGCCAACTTCCCGGCCGGCGACGACGATCCCGAGGTCGCCGCGCGCGAGGCCGCCGGCGCGGTGCAGGACGGCGCCACCGAGATCGACGTCGTCGTGCCGTGGCGGGCGTTCCAGGGCGGCGACGCGGGCGCGATCGCGCGCATGGTCGGCGCGGTGCGGGCGGCGATCGGCGACGGCGCCGTCCTGAAGGCGATCCTCGAGACCGGCTCGCTGCGCGACGCGGCGGAGATCCGGGCCGCCGGGGAGCAGGCGCTCGGCGCGGGCGCCGATTTCCTGAAGACGTCGACGGGCAAGGTCGGCGCGGGCGCGTCGCTCGGCGCGGCCGAGGTGCTGCTCGAGGTCGTGCGCGACGCCGGCCACGGCGGCGTGAAGGCCTCCGGCGGCATCCGCACGGCCGACCAGGCGGCGGAGTACCTCGCGCTCGCCGACCGCGTGATGGGCGCCGGCTGGGCGACGCCGGAGCGCTTCCGCCTCGGGGCGAGCACGCTGGTCGACGACCTGCACGCGCGCCTCGGCGTCTGACGCCGTGCTCGCCCAGGAGCTCATCCGGCGCAAGCGCGACGGCGGCGACCTCGCCGGCCATGAGATCGAGTGGCTCGTGCGCGGCATCACGGACGGCTCGGTGAGCGACGCGCAGGTCGGCGCACTCGCGATGGCCGTCTTCCTGCGCGGCATGACGCCGGACGAGCGCGTCGCCCTCACCGGGGCGATGATGCGCTCCGGCGACGTGCTCGACTGGTCCGACGCCGGGCTGCCCGGGCCCGTGCTCGACAAGCACTCCACGGGCGGCGTCGGCGACAAGGTGTCGCTGCTGCTTGCGCCGATCGTCGCCGCGTGCGGCGGCGTCGTGCCGATGATCTCCGGCCGCGGGCTCGGGCACACCGGCGGCACGCTCGACAAGCTCGAGTCCATCCCGGGCTACGACGCCGTCCCCGACGCCGAGCGCCTGCGCGCCGTGGTCGCGCGCGCCGGCTGCGCGATCGTCGGGCAGACCGCGCGCCTGGCGCCCGCCGACCGGCGGCTCTACGCCATCCGCGACGCCACGGGGACGGTCGAGTCGCTGCCGCTGATCGTCGCCTCGATCCTCTCCAAGAAGCTCGCGGCGGGCCTCGACGCCCTCGTGATGGACGTGAAGGTCGGCTCGGGGGCGTTCATGACCGACCTGGACAGCGCGCGCGAGCTCGCGCAGGCGATCGTCGAGGTGGCGGCGGGCAACGGGCTGCCGGCGAGCGCGCTCATCACGGACATGGACCGCGTGCTCGGACGCACGGCGGGCAACGCGCTCGAGGTCCGCGAGGCGGTCGACCACCTCACCGGCGCGGCCGCCGACGAACGCCTGCTCGAGGTGACGCTCGGCCTGTGCCGGGAACTCCTCGCGCTCGGCGGGATCGAGGCCGATCCCGGCGAGGCGCTGCGCAGCGGCGCCGCGGCCGAGCGCTTCGCCGCGATGGTCGCCGCGCTCGGCGGGCCCGTCGATCTCCTCGAGGCGCCCGAGCGCCACCTACCCGGCGCCCCGGTCGTCCGCGCCGCGCTGCCCGAGCGCGACGGCGTCGTCAGCGCCGTCGACGTGCGGGCCGTCGGCATGGCCGTCGTGACGCTCGGCGGCGGCCGCCGCCACGAGGCCGAGGACGTCGACCACGCCGTCGGCCTGAGCGAGGTCGCCGCGCCCGGCGAGCGCGTCGGCACCGCGGACCGCCCCCTGGCGCTCGTCCACGCGCGCGACGACGCCGCGGCGGAGGCG
>JAXDHC010000091.1:0-17153 GCA_034664705.1 Solirubrobacteraceae bacterium | reverse complement strand
CGCAGGCGCTCGTGCGGTTCCTCGAGAGCCAGTACAGCGAGCGCGACGGCGTGCAGCAGCGCCTCATCGCCGGCTGCTTCGGCATCTTCGGCCACGGCAACGTCGCCGGCGTCGGCCAGGCGCTGCTGGAGGCCGAGCTGTCGGACGCGCGAGACATGCCGTTCTGGCTGGCCCGCAACGAGCAGGCCATGGTCCACGCCGCGGCCGGCTACGCGCGGATGCGCAACCGGCTGCAGACGCTCGCGTGCACGACGTCGATCGGGCCCGGCGCGACGAACATGGTCACCGGGGCGGCGCTGGCGACGATCAACCGGCTGCCGGTGCTGCTGCTGCCCGGCGACATCTTCGCCACGCGCGTCGCCAGCCCCGTGCTCCAGGAGCTCGAGGACCCGGCGTCGCTCGACGTGTCGGTCAACGACGCCTTCAAGCCGGTCTCGCGGTTCTGGGACCGCGTGAACCGCGCCGAGCAGCTCGTGTCGAGCGCGCTGCAGGCGATGCGGGTGCTGACCGACCCCGTCCAGACCGGCGCGGTGACGCTCGCGCTGCCGCAGGACGTGCAGGGCGAGGCCCACGACTGGCCCGAGGAGTTCTTCGCCCGGCGCGTGTGGCGCGTCGCCCGGCCGCCGGCGGAGGCCGACGTGCTCGCCGAGGCCGCCGAGCTGCTGCGCGGCGCCCGGCGGCCGCTGATCGTCTCCGGCGGCGGGACGATCTACGCCGAGGCGACCGAGGCGCTGCGCGAGCTCGCAGAGGCGACCGGCGTCCCGGTCGCCGAGACGCAGGCGGGCAAGGGCTCGCTGCCCTACGACCACCCGAGCGCGGTCGGCGCCATCGGGGCGACCGGCACGACGGCGGCCAACGCGCTGGCCCGCGAGGCCGACGTCGTCCTCGGGGTCGGCACGCGGTGGAGCGACTTCACGACCGCGTCGCGCACCGCCTTCGCCGATCCCGACGTGCGCTTCGTGAACCTCAACATCGCCCCGGTCGACGCGTTCAAGCACGCCGGCGTGGCGCTCGTCGCCGACGCGCGCGCCGGGCTGGAGGCGCTGCGCCAGGCGCTCGACGGGTGGTCGGCCGATCCCGGCCACACCGAGCGCGCCCGCGCGCTCGCCGCCGCGTGGGACGAGGTCGTCGAGCGCGCCTACACGCGCCGCCACGGCCCGCTCCCGGCGCAGAGCGAGGTGATCGGCGTCGTCAACCGGGTCAGCGAGCCGCGGGACGTCGTCGTCTGCGCGGCGGGGAGCATGCCCGGCGACCTGCACAAGCTGTGGCGCACGCGCGATCCGAAGGGCTACCACGTCGAGTACGGCTTCTCGTGCATGGGCTACGAGATCGCCGGCGGGCTGGGCGCGAAGATGGCCGAGCCCGACCGCGAGGTGATCGTCATGGTCGGCGACGGCTCCTACCTGATGATGGCCCAGGAGATCGTCACGGCCGTGCAGGAGGGCGTCAAGCTGACGATCGTGCTCGTCCAGAACCACGGGTTCGCGTCGATCGGCGCGCTGTCGGAGTCGCTCGGCTCGCAGCGGTTCGGCACGCGCTACCGCGCGCGCAACCCGGAGACCGGCGCCCTCGACGGCGACCGGCTGCCCGTCGACCTCGCCGCCAACGCGGCGAGCCTCGGCGCGCACGTCATCGAGACGGCGACGATCGACGAGTTCGAGTTGGCGCTGCGCACCGCGCGCGCCTCCTCGCGCACGACGGTCGTGCACGTCGAGACCGACCCGCTCGCGCCGGCGCCGGACTCCGAGGCCTGGTGGGACGTGCCGGTCGCCGAGGTCTCGAGCCTGGAGTCGACGCGCGCCGCGCGCGGCGCCTACGAGCGGCACAAGCTGGATCAGCGGACCTACCTGAGCACCCGAGAGGAAGTGAAGACCCCATGAGCACCACCGCGCTCGAGACCGTCCAGCACGTGATCGGCGGCCAGGAGACCGCGGGGGCCTCGACGCGCACCGCGCCGATCTGGAACCCCGCGACGGGTGAGCACCAGGCGCACGTCCTCCTCGCGGAGGCGGGCGACGTGGACGCCGCCGTGCAGGCGGCCCGCACGGCGTTCGCGACGTGGGGCGAGGTGTCCGTCACGCGGCGCGCCCGGGTGATGTTCGCCTTCCGCGCGCTCGTCGAGAAGCACACCGACGACCTGGCGCGCATCGTCTCCAGCGAGCACGGCAAGGTGTTCGACGACGCCAAGGGCGAGGTCATCCGCGGCATGGAGGTCGTCGAGTACGCGTGCGGCATCCCGCAGCTGATGAAGGGCGAGTTCTCCGATCAGGTCTCGACGGACGTCGACCTGTTCTCGTTCCGCCAGCCGCTCGGCGTCTGCGCCGGGATCACGCCGTTCAACTTCCCGGTCATGGTCCCGATGTGGATGCACCCGATGGCGATCGCCACGGGCAACACCTTCGTGCTCAAGCCGTCCGAGCGCGACCCCTCGGTCTCGAACCTCATCGCCGAGCTCTACCACGAGGCCGGCCTGCCCGACGGCGTCTTCAACGTCGTGCACGGCGACAAGGTGGCCGTCGACGCGCTGCTGGACCACGCCGAGGTCGCCGCGATCTCGTTCGTGGGATCGACGCCGATCGCACGCTACATCCACGAGCGCGCGACGGCGACCGGCAAGCGCGTGCAGGCGCTCGGCGGCGCGAAGAACCACGCCGTCGTGCTGCCCGACGCCGAGCTCGACTTCACCGCGAACCACCTGACGGCGGCCGGCTACGGCAGCGCGGGCGAGCGCTGCATGGCGATCTCCGTCGTCGTCGCCGTCGGCGACGTCGCCGACCCGCTGGTCGAGCGCCTCAAGGAGAAGGCGCTGGCCGTGAAGGTCGGGCCGGGGCTCGAGCCGGACTCCGACATGGGCCCGGTCGTCACGCCGGAGGCCCTGGAGCGCATCACCGGCTACATCGACCGTGGCGTGGAGGCGGGCGCCAAGCCGGTGGTCGACGGCCGCGAGCTGGACGTCGAGGGCGGCGGGTTCTTCGTCGGCCCGACGCTGTTCGACGACGTCCGCACCGGGATGGACATCTACACCGACGAGATCTTCGGCCCGGTGCTCGGGGTCGTGCGCGTCGGCACGTTGCAGGAGGCCATCGACCTCATCAACGAGAACAACTTCGCCAACGGCACGGCGATCTTCACCTCCAGCGGGCAGGCGGCGCGCACGTTCCAGCGCAAGGTCGAGGTCGGCATGATCGGGATCAACGTCCCGATCCCGGTCCCGATGGCCTTCTACTCCTTCGGCGGCTGGAAGAGCTCGCTCTTCGGCGACCACCACATCCACGGGCCCGAGGGCGTCCGGTTCTACACCCGCGCCAAGGTCGTCACGACGCGCTGGCCCGAGCAGGCCGAGGACCAGGCCCACCAGCGGGGGCACATGCACTTCCCCACGGCGGTGTGAGATGACCCTGCGCATCGGAGTCATCGGCGCCGGCGCGATGGGCAGCGCCCATTGCCGGACGATTGCCCGCGACCTCTCAGGGGCCGAGCTCGCGGCCGTGTCGGACGTGGACACGGAGCGTGCGGCCCGGGTGGCCGCGGAGCTCGGGGACGCGCAGGTCCACGAGGACCCGGACGAGCTCATCGCCGACGCGGCCGTCGACGCGGTGCTCGTCGCGTCGTCGGACGCCACGCACCAGGCCTTCGTGCTCGCCTGCCTGCGCGCCGAGAAGCCGGTGTTGTGCGAGAAGCCGCTCGCGCCGACGGCCGAGGCGAGCCTCAGCGTCGTCGAGGCGGAGGCGGCGACCGGGCGCCGGCTCGTGCAGGTCGCGTTCATGCGCCGCTTCGACCCCGGCTACGTCGTGCTCAAGCACCGCCTGGATCGCGGCGACGTGGGGGCGGCGCTGCTCGTGCACTGCGCGCACCGCAACGCGAGCGTCCCGCACGGCTTCACGTCGGAGATGCTCATCACGAGCTCGGTGACGCACGAGATCGACGTGACGCGCTGGCTGCTCGGCGAGGAGATCGTCGCCGCGACGGTGCACACGCCGCGCCCGTCGCGCCTGGCCCCCGAGGGCGTGCGCGACCCGCAGCTCGTGCTCCTGGAGACGGAGGACGGCGCGCTCGTCGACGTCGAGATCTTCGTCAACGCCCGCTACGGCTACGACATCCGCTGCGAGGTCGTGGGGGAGTCGGGCGCGCTCGCGCTCGCGGCCCCGGTGGCGGTGGAGGTGCGCCGCGAGGGGCAGGACGGCCACGCGGTCGACGACGACTTCCGCGGCCGGTTCGTCGCCGCCTACCGAGCGCAGCTGCAGGCGTGGGTGCACGCGCTCGGCGACGGGGGCCCCGACGGTCCGAGCGCCTGGGACGGCTATGCGGCCGCCGCGGTGGGCGACGCGTGCCTGCGGTCGCTCGCGGGGGGCGGCCGCGCCGAGGTGCGGCTGGCGCCGCGGCCGGCGCTCTACGCCGACGGGGGCCGCGTCGCCGTGACGCGCTAGACGGTCAGGCGCGGGATGGTGCAGCCCTGGTCGTAGCAGGGCTCCGGCGCGTCGCCGCGGCGGTGGAAGTGGACGCTCGTGCTCTCGAGGTCATGGCTGTCGCTCAGCAGGCGACGGAGGGCGGTGCGGATCGTGTTCATCGTGTTCGCTCCGATATCGGTCTCGGTCTCTATCTCTCTCTTCGACCAAGGTACGCGGTGCTGGAGCCCGACCGGGCGTCGTGTGCGCGACCTCACGGACCAGCGTGGACGGGCGTATCGGCGCGGGCCCGCAGCCGTGAAGATGCACGGCCATGAACGGGAATCAGCAGGTTGCGGTCGTCACCGGCGCGGGCTCGGGGATCGGCCGGCAGGTCGCGCTCGGGCTGCTCGACCGCGGCTGGCGCGTCGCGCTGGCCGGCCGGCGCGAGGACGCGCTGCGCGAGACGCTGGACGGCGCGCCGGACGCGCGCGGGCGCGGTGTCGTGGCGCCCGCCGACGTCACCGATCCGGAGTCGGTGCGCGCGCTGTTCGGCCGCGTGCGCGAGGAGCTCGGCCGCGTCGACCTCCTCGTCAACAACGCCGGGGTCTTCGGTCCGCCCGGGCCGGTGGAGGACCTCTCCTTCGAGGACTGGCAGGCGGTCGTCGCGACGAACCTCACCGGCGCCTTCCTCTGCGCGCAGGAGGCGTTCCGCGCCATGAAGGACCAGCGGCCGCAGGGCGGGCGCATCATCAACACCGGCTCGATCTCGGCGCAGACCCCGCGGCCGCAGGCGATCGCCTACACCACCACGAAGCACGCGGTCACCGGCCTGACGAAGTCGCTCGCGCTCGAGGGCCGGGCGTACGACATCGCCTGCGGCCAGATCGACATCGGCAACGCCGCGACGGACATGACGAGCGCGATGCAGCGCGGCGTCCTGCAGGCCGACGGCTCGGTGGCGCCCGAGGCGACGACGGACGTCCGTCACGCCGCGGACGCGATCGTCGCGATGGCGGCGCTGCCGCTGGACGCGAACGTGCTGCAGATGACGATCATGGCGACGAAGATGCCGTTCGTGGGCCGCGGCTAGGCGACCTCGCCGGACCACGGCTCGTCGAGGCGCACGAGGAGCCCCTCGCCGGCCGTCAGGCGGAGGTCGTCGAGGTCGATGGGCGCGTCGGCCTGCTCGCGGTCGCGGGCGGGGTTCGTCGACAGCTCGAGGTGGCCGGTGCCCGGCAGGTCCGCGGGCCGGCGGAACGGACGTGGGTCGCCGGCGAAGTTGACGACGGCGAGGAGGCGATCGCCCCCGCGGTCGCCGATGCGCAGCCACGCGAGCAGGTCGTCGCCCGCGTCGACGGAGCGCTGCTCGCCGTCCTGGAGCACCGGGTCGGCCCGGCGCAGCCACGCGAGCCGGCGGGCGAGCGACAGGGTCGAGTCGGGGTCGCCCGCCTGGCGCTCGACCGCCAGGCGCTCGGCGCCGGCGACGATCGGCAGCCACGGCTCGGCGGTCGTGAAGCCGGCGCCCGGGCCGCCCGCCGAGGGCGGGCGCCAGGGGTTCGGCGCGCGCTCGGGGTCGCGCCCGTCGACGTCGACGACGCGCTCCGGCGGGATCTCCGCGTCGGGCAGCCCGAGCTCCTCGCCCTGGTAGACGAACGGCGTGCCCCGAAGCGCGTAGAGCATGAGCAGGACCGCGCGCGCCCGCGCCGGCCCCTGGCCGTCCTCGTCGAAGCGCGAGGCGACGCGGGGGTGGTCGTGGTTGGCGAGGAACCAGGCCGGCCACGCGGCCTCGGACGCCAGCGCCTCGAAGCCGTCGATCGAGGCGCGGAACGCGGCCGCGTCCCACGGCAGCCGCAGGAAGACGAAGTTGTGGGCGAGGTGGAGCTGGTCGCCGGTGTTGACGTAGGCGACGATCCGCTCGAGGTCCAGGAGGTACACCTCCCCGGCGAGCATGCGGTCGGGGTACTCGTCGACGACGCGGCGCAGCCGGCGCAGGCGCTCGTGGATCGCCGGCTGCCAGTCCTCGTACGGCACCGGCTCGCCGGGCGCCGCGTCGCGCAGCGCCGGGTCCTTGGCGATCTTGTTGACGACGTCGATCCGGAAGCCGTCGGCGCCGCGCTCGCACCAGAAGCGCAGGACGTCGTGCATCGCGGCCTCGACCGCGGGCTCGTCCCAGTTGAGGTCGGGCTGCTGGGGGAGGAACGAGTGCAGGTACCACTGGCCCGTCGGCTCGTCGAACGTCCACGCGCTGCCGGTCGCCGCGAACGCCGAGCGCCAGTTGTTCGGCGGCCCGCCGTCGGGGGCGCCGTCGCGCCACACGTACCAGTCGCGTCGCGCGCTGTCTCGCGAGGCGCGCGACTCGGCGAACCACGGGTGCCGGTCCGACGTGTGGTTGGGGACGAAGTCGATCACGACCTTGATGTCGCGGCGGTGCGCCTGCTCGACGAGCTCGTCGAAGTCGTGCAGCGTCCCGAACACCGGGTCGACGTCGCGGTGGTCGGCGATGTCGTAGCCGAAGTCGGCCATCGGCGAGCGATAGAACGGCGACAGCCAGATCGCCTCGACGGCGAGCGAGTCCGGGCTGCCGTCGCTGAGGTGGTCGAGGCGATCGACGATGCCGCGCAGGTCGCCGACCCCGTCGCCGTCGGAGTCGGCGAACGACCGCGGGTATATCTGGTAGATCGCGCCGCGCCGCCACCACGTGGCGCCCGGCCTGCCGCGCCCGGACATGGCGGCGAAGCCTAGCCGGAGCGGCGCGGGGCATGGGCGAGCCGCGGGCCCGGCAGCGCGCTCCCGGGCGGCGGGGCGCGGCGCGCTACGCCGCGATCGCGGCGGGGGTGGCGCGCGCCGGGCGGCAGGCGGCGTACGCGAAGGGGTGCTGGAACACGTCGGCGGCACGTTCGCCGTCGGCGACCTCGATCGAGAACGCCTCGCCGGTCCGGCGGTCCGAGACGGCCACGAGGACGCGGTCGTCGTGCCGGCGCCACAGCATCCGGACGTCGATGCCGTCGCTCACGCGGTGGTCGAGCTCGCGGGTCAGGGCGGTGGTGGCGTTCATGGTGTCCTCGCTCGGGTGCCTCGGGGGTATGGGAGAACCGTCCCACCCCGCCGGCCGCGGTGCCACGGGGCCAGCCACCGGCCCGGCGGAGGCCCGCCTCCGTCCTCGCGGTGCGGCGAGCCGCACGCCGGGGGTGCGTCTCTCGTGTCCCCGGGTCGCGCCACGGGTACCGCCGCCCCGTGCGACCGACCGCCCTCACCGCCCTCAGCGCCCTCATCGCCGCGATCGCGCTGCTGGCGGCCGCGGTCCCCGCCTCCGTCGCGGGACTCGCGCCCGTCACCGCCGCCCGGGCCGGCGGTCCGCCGCCGGCGGCCCTGACGACGGGCGCGCTCGGGGCCGTGCCGATCGCGGCGCGCGGACGCGGTCGCGGCGGCTTCGGCTCGCGCTCGCGCTCGCGGCGCCAGAACCGTCCCGCCGCGGGGCGCTCGGCGCGCCGGCCCTCCACGCGCCGCATCGTGAACTCCGCGCTGCGGTTCCTCGGGATCGCCTTCCTGGTGCACCTGCTGTTCGGCTGGGGCGCGGGCGGCGGCAGCCCGGTCATGCTCCTCCTGATCCTGGCCGCGATCGCGTGGTTCGCGACGCGCCGGCGCCGGCGTCCCCCGCTGTATCGGTGAGGCGCGCCGGCGGGCCCGCGCCGCGGCACCGGGCCGCCGGACGATCCGTTGCAGCCGCTCGGCGCGGGGGAGGACCGCTCCCCGCCGGCGCGAAGACCCGGAGGGATGCGCGGATGCACGGCGCTCGCCGGCGCGCTCGTCGCGCTCAGCCTGATCCCCGGCGCCGCCCGCGCCGCGGATGCGCGCGTCGCGGCGCTCCAGGTGGGACTGCGGGCGCAGGGCGTCTACGCGGGCTCGGTTGACGGTCTGCGCGGTCCCGCCACCGCCAGCGGGGTGCGGCGGCTGCTGGCGCGCGCGGCGCTGCCCGTCGACGGGGTCGCCGGCCCGGCGACCCGCCGCGCGCTCGGCTGGCGCGGGCGCCCGGCGCTCGGCGCTCGGCCCGTCCGGCTCGGCCGGCGCGGCTGGGACGTCGCGGCGGTGCAGTTCATGCTGGCCCGCGCCGGCTTCCCATCCGGAGCCTTCGACGGCGTGGCCGGCCCGCACGTCGCCGCCGCGCTGCGCCGCTACCAGGCGTGGGCGGGGCTGCCGGCCGACGGCGTCGCCGGCCCGCAGACGCTCGGCCGCCTCGGCGCGCCGCCGCCCGTCTCGCCGCTGGCGCTGCGTTCTCCGGTGAGCGCGCCGATCGGCGACGGCTTCGGTCCACGCGGCGACCGCTTCCACTCCGGCGTGGACTTCGTCGCGCCGGCCGGGGCGCCGGTGACGGCCGCGGGCCCCGGGTGCGTGACCTTCGCGGGCGGCGACGACGGCTACGGGTCGCTGGTCGTGATCGCGCACGGCGGCGGCGTGACGAGCTGGTACGCCCATCTGTCGCGCATCGACGCGCCGCGTGGCCGGTGCCTCGCCGGCGGCGGTCGGGTCGGCGCGGTCGGGGCGACCGGCCGCGCGAGCGGCCCGCACCTGCACTTCGAGGTGCGCGTCCGCGGGGCGGCGACCGACCCGCGGCGCGCGCTGCGCTGACGCCGCGTCAGGCATCGGTCAGCGCCGGTTTGCCGGGCCGCCGGCCGGGCCACACCCCCGCCATGGACATGGACGTCGCCACGCTCGCCCGCGCGCAGAGCCAGAACCGCGTCCTGATCGGCGCCGGGCTCATGGTCCTCCCGGGCCTGTTCGGGCGGGCGTGGGTCGGGTCCGCCGCGCTGGACGACCGCGCGAGCGTGCTGGCGCGATCGCTCGGCGCGCGCGACCTCGCGCTCGGCGTCGCCGGGCTGGTCGCGCTGCGCGACGGCGACCGCCGCTGGGCGAGCCGCGCGTTCGCCGCGCAGGCGTTCGCCGACGGCGTCGACCTCGTCGCGATCGTGGCCGGGCGCCGCGTGCCGCTCGGCTCACGCCTCGTGGGCGGCGTCATGGCGGGCGGGTCGGCGGCGGTCGCTGCCGCCTACGCGCGCCGCCTCGCGGCGGGCGAAGCCTGATCCGCGCGCGGCGATCGCCGCCCGCCGCTACCCGGCCGCGCCCGCCCGCGCGGGCGCCCCGTGCGCGATGAACCGCGGGACGATCTCGCGCGCGAGCTCGTCGACGACCTCCGCGGCCGGGCGTCGCCCGTACTTCAGGTTGAAGACCACGTGGTTGACGCCGGTCCGCTCGAGGTAGGTGAGCAGCTCCCTCAGCGGGTTGCGGCCGAGGCGGAAGCCCAGGTGGATCGGCTCGGGCGCGGCGTCGGGGTCCTCCTGGAGGTCGATGAAGAGCGACTGGGCGAAGGGCTTCCAGTCCACCTCGGCCTCCCGGTGCACCGCCGCCTCCCACGCTTCGACGACCTGCGCCTGCACCTCCGGGCTGCGCGGATAGGTGATCCACGCGTCCGAGTGGACGGCGATCCAGTCGAGCGTCTGCCGGCTGCTGCCGGTCACCGCGATCGGGATGCGCCCGTAGCGCGGCTTGGGGACGAGGTCGGCGCCGCGCAGGCGTCCGAGCGGCGAGTCGATCGCCGGGAAGCTCTGCTCGAGCGCCTCGCGGATGAACGCCAGCGCCTCGGCGAAGACCTCCCCGCGCCGCTCGTAGTCGACGCCGTACGCGGGGAACTCGACGGGCCGGTCGCCGGACGCGACGCCGAGCACGAGGCGCCCGTCGGAGAGGACGTCGACGGAGGCCGCCGCCTTGGCGACGTCGAGCGGATGGCGGACGGGCAGCACGATCGCCCCGGTGGCGAGGGCGATCGACTCCGTCGCGCCGGTGACGAGGCCGAGCCAGACCCACGGGTCGTAGATCTGCCCGAGGTCGCCGAAGGTCGGGTCGCGCAGAGGGACGTCGCGCACCCACACGGCCGCGAATCCGGCGGCCTCGGCGGTCTGCGCGAGCTCGACCTGGCCCTCCATCGTCGGCGTGTCGCCGGTGTAGGCCTCGATGGCGAAGAACAGCCCGAGCGTCATCCGGCCCCGGGCGAACATGCGCGCGAAGCCCGGCGCGCGCGGGGGGTCGGTGAGCGGTCGGTCGGGGATCGAGGAGGCCATCCCGTCGTACGTAGGCCCCGCGGACGGCGTGCCCAGCGCGGGCGGTCCTCCGGGCGTCCGGCTACGCCACGCGCGCGAGCGCGGACACCAGGGCGGCCTCGACCGCGAGCGCGCGCTCGTGGTCGCCCATGCGCGTGGTGAGGTACGCCCAGGCGAGCCCGCGGGCCGGCTCGGCCCAGCCGAGCGAGCCGCCGATGCCGCCCATGCCCCAGCCGCCGTCCTCGAGCCCGACGCCCAGCCCCCACGTGACGTCCTGCCCGAGCAGGCGGTCGGGGCCGACCGCCTGCGGCGCCGTCATCGCCGCGACCGTGCCCTCCGCGAGCACCCGCGCGCCGTCGAGCATCCCGCCGCCGAGCAGGCCGGCGTAGAAGCGCGCGATGCCGCGCGCCGTCGCATGGGCGTTGACGGCCGGGACCTCGGCGCGCCGCCACGCGCTCCCGTTCACGACGTCGAGGTGGGCGAGCGCCGGCGGGTTGTCGAGCGCGAGGCGATAGCCGGCGTCGGCGCCGTCGAGCAGGCCGCCGGGCCATGCGCCGTCAGGGTCCACGAGCGCCGCGACGCGCGCGTCCTCACCGGCGGGCAGCCCGATGTGGACGTCCAGCGCCCACGGGCCCGCGATCTCGTCGCGGAAGAGCGTGCCGAGCGAGCGGCCGTCGACCCGCCGGACGATCTCGCCGAGCAGCGTGCCGTAGAGCAGCGCGTGCTCGCCGTGCGCCGTGCCCGGCGTCCACCATGCGGGCTCGGCGGCGCACAGCTCGGCCGCGCGCGCCGGATCGAGCAGCGCCTCGAGCGGCTGCGGCGACCGCCAGGCGAGCAGCCCGGCCTGATGGCTGAGGAGGTGACGCAGCGTCGTGGCCTCCTTGCCGCCCGCGCCGTACTGCGGCCACACGTCGACGACCGGCGTGTCGAGCGCGAGCGCGCCGCGGTCGACGAGCCACAGCGCGCAGGCGGCGGCGAGCGGCTTCGTCACCGAGTAGACGTGGACGAGGCTGTCGCGCCCCACGGTCCCGCCCCAGAGGTCGGCGACCACGCGGCCGTCGACGATCGCCGCGACCGCGGCGCCGGTCTCGACGCCGTCCGCGAACAGCCGCGCGAACGCGTCGCGGACCGGCTCGAACCCGGGCGCGACGGTGCCACCCGCGGCGGCGCTCACTCCAGCGCGCCCTCGAGGCGGAACACGCGCCGCAGGATCGCCAGCGACGCCGCGTACGTCGAGTCCATGCCGTAGTAGGACATTCCCCGGGCGCCGAGCGTGCGCGCCTGGGTGTAGGGCGTGTCGGAGGCGTAGTGGATGATCCCGAAGTCGATCGGGAGCTTGGAGAAGTTGACGGCCTCGCCGACGGGGTAGCGCTCGGCGTCGGCGATCTCGTACACCGCGTTGCAGTACGGGCCGGCCTCCATCTCGACGACCGTGAACGCCTCGCGGTAGTAGAAGTCGAGGTAGGAGCGGTTCTGCAGGAAGGTGCTCTTCACCGTGACCGCGCGCTGGTTGTCCAGGCCGGTGCCGAAGCGCAGGTCCGGCTCGATGTCCTCGACGCCGAACGCGTTGTCCAGCCAGTACGTCGTGCCGCTGTGCTCGTCGTGGACGACGCTCGAGATCATCACGTCGCCGACGTCGGCGTTGAGCGTCGCCGCCTTGCCGAGCACGTAGACGGCCCGCAGCGCCGACGAGTCCACGGCCACCTCGCGCAGGATGTTGTACGCCGCCAGGCCGAGGGGGTAGTCGGCGTTGACGATCACGCCGGGGCTCGCCGCGAGGCGCTCGGCGTCGACCGCGCCCAGGCGCGGGTCGAGGCGGGCGACGTCCAGGCGCGACAGCGGGATGATCTGGGCGGCGACGCGCAGCGCGGTCTGGCTGCCGATGTGCTCCACGCCGGCCTCGGCCTCGGCGCGCCGGCGCCACTCGCGCTGCTCGGGGCCGCCGGCGTCGATGAACTCGCGCGCCACGAAGTACAGGAAGTTGTCCCACGAGCCCTCGCTGCGCCCGTCGCGCAGCGCGTCGAGCTCCTCGCGCAGGCCGTCGTCGGGCGGCAGCCCCTGGACGTAGCGGACGAGCTCGTCCTCGCGGGCGCGCGCCAGCCCGGTGACGAGGTTCGACAGGCTGTGGGTGTTCGAGCTGACGAAGTAGATCGGCCGGTCCTCGAGCCCCTGCGCAGCGAGCCGCGCCTTCACCGGCGCCCACCAGCGGCGCGTCATCCGCGCGTAGCCGACCTGCGTGCCCCCGAGCATCCGCACCCGCAGCGAGAGCCGGCGCGCGGCGATCGCGCGCAGCTGCGGGCCGAAGCCCTCGCCCCACGCCTCGCGCAGGCGCGCCCAGTCCTCCACGGCGCCGCCGAGCGCGGCGGCGCACTCCTCCGGGGCGGGCTCGTGCCCGTCGGGCCAGTCGGCCGCCAGCATCCGCTGGTGGATCTTGTTCCACTCGATCTGGAAGGCGACGAGCGTGGGGACGAGGTCGTCGACGTCCGACGCGCTGGCCAGCAGCACGGCGAGCGTCTCGCCGCCGCTGTCGTACCAGTGCCGCCGGCGCGCCGGGGCCTCGACGGACTCCCACTCATGCAGCGGCCCGATGCCGGAGCGCGCGAACAGCTCCGGATCCTGGCCCATGACGATCGTCCGGGCGCGGACGATGCCCGACGGCAGGCGGCGGATCGCGTAGAGGAAGGCGCCGAGGTCGAGCTCGTCGCTGCCGGCGAGCGGATGCAGGCTCGACCCCATCGCGCGGTGCGAGGGCTCCAGCACGCGCAGGCGGGTCTCGCCGCTGGAGCGCAGCAGGGTCGAGTACGTGCGCTGGTACAGCTCGACGGCGTCGGAGAGCTTGTCGCCGGAGGCGTCGGAGCGGGGGGCGGGAGCCTGGAGGCGGGCGATGGCCATGGTGGGGCGTTATTCCCGTGTGTAGGGCTGGCCCACCGCCGCAGGCGGCCGCGACCGGCCGATCACGCCGGCGACGGCGATGAGCGTGAGGACGTAGGGCAGGGCCTGGAACAGCGTCGCGGTCGATTCGGAGAAGGCGGGCAGGCGCTGCGCCAGCGCGCTCGAGAAGCCGAACAGCAGCGCGGCCGCGAGCGCGCCGCCCGGCCGCCAGGCGCCGAAGATCACGGCGGCGAGCGCGATGTAGCCGCGGCCGGCCGTCATGTTCTGGTTGAACGAGCCGAGGAAGCCGATCGACAGATAGGCCCCGCCGACCGCGGCGAGCACGCCGGAGGCCACGACGGCGAGGTACCGCGTGCGGATGACGGAGAGCCCGACCGTCTCGGCGGCCCGCGGCTGCTCGCCGATGGCCCGCAGGCGCAGACCCTGAGGGGTGCGGAAGAGGAACACGGCGAGCGCCGCCACGGCGATCAGCGCGAGCCAGGTCAGGAGGTTCATCCGGCCGATGGCGTCGCCGACGAAGCCGATGTCGCGGATCAGCGGCAGCGTGATGTCGGGGGCGCGCGGGATGTCGTCGGGCGTGCCCTCGGCGCCGTAGTGCTCGACGAAGACGTAGCCGGTCACGCCCAGCGCGAGCAGGTTGATCGCCACGCCGCTGACGATCTGGTCGGCGCGCAGCGTGATCGAGAAGACCGCGTGCACGAGCGCGATGACGGCGCCCGCCGCCATGGCGCACACGAGGCCGAGCAGCCACGACCCCGTGAGGTCGGCGCCGAAGATCCCGAAGAAGGCCCCGGTGAGCATCATGCCCTCGATGCCGATGTTCACGACGCCGCTGCGCTCCGAGACGATCCCGCCCAGGGCGCCGAAGACCAGCGGCGTGGCGAAGCGCAGCATCGCGGCGACCAGCGCCGACCACACCACGACGTCCTCGAGGTGCCCGACCCCCGAGCGCGTTGCGGCGATCGCCCCGGCGCCGCCGACGACCGCGGCGGCCACCGCGCCCCAGCCCACGCGCCGCTCGCCGCGGCTGACCGCCCAGCCGCCGGCCGCCAGGCCGGCCAGCGCGAGCACGAGCGCCGGCGCCGGCGTGCGCAGCAGGATCGGCGGCAGCGCGACGAACCACGCCAGCACGCCGAGTGCCACGCCGGCCCACGCGACATGGCGCGGCGAGACCGTGCGCGCGGACTCGGCGGTCGCGACGGCGGCGCTCATGCGCGGCGGCTCCGGAGGGGCAGGAGGCGCCTGCCGCGGCGGATCACGGCGAGGACCAGCACGTCGGCGCTGACGAACAGGACGACGAGGCCCTGGATGATCGTCGTGAGGTTCGACGCCAGCTCGGGCGCGAAGATCGCCGGGTCCAGGTTGCGCTGAGACGTGCCGCTCACGAGCGCGCCGAACAGGACGGCGGCGGCCAGCGTTCCGGCCGCCGTGTTGCGTCCCAGCAGCGCGACGGCGATGCCCAGGAAGCCGAGCTGCGCGATCGGGATGTCGTTCGTGGCGATCCGGAACTGCCAGCCGAGCACGTCCATCGCGCCGGCGAGCCCGGCGAACAGGCCGCACACCGCCATGACGAGGATGTAGCTGCGCGCGACGCTCATCCCGCCGTAGCGCGCCGCCTCGGGGTTCAGGCCCACCGCGCGGACCTCGTAGCCGGTCGTCGAGCGGTTCAGCACGACCCAGAACACGACGAGCGCGGCGAGCGCGACGAACAGGCCGATGTGCACGCCCTGGAGCTCCGGGTCGCCCCAGAAGACGGGCAGCCGGGCGGAGGGGACGACGTCGTCGGAGACCGGCACCGAGGCCTGCGTGGAGCTCTGGAGCGGGCCGCCGAGTCCGAACAGGAAGGCGCCGATCCAGATCGCCGTGTAGTTGAGCATGATCGTCGAGATCACCTCGTTGGCCCCGACGGTCGCCTTCAGCAGGCCGGCGATGCCGGCCCAGACCGCCCCGGCGAGCGCCGCGACGCCCGCGGCGAGCACGATGTGCGCCAGCGCGGGCATGCCCGCCAGCGAGGATCCGGCCCACACGGCGGCGTAGCTGCCGACGAGGTACTGGCCCTGGCCGCCGATGTTGAACAGGCCGCAGCGGAACGCGAACGCGACGGCCAGCCCCGTGAGGATCAGCGGCGTCGTGATGATGAGCGTCTGCTGGAGGTTCAGCGCGGCCGCCGGCCGGTCGGCGCTGCTCGTCCACGGCAGCAGCCAGTTCAGGCCGGTCCCGTCGAAGATCGCCTTGTACGTGCTCAGGGGGTTGTGCCCGGCGAGCAGGATCACGAGGCCGCCGGCGAGGAACGCCATCACGGCGGTGAGCAGCGGCACGATCACGCCGCCCGCGCGGACGTACGCGGCGAGGCGCGCGGCGGGCGTCTGCGCGGCCGCCCCGGGGCCGGGCTCGCCCGCCAGCGCCGCGCCCTCGGGGGGCTCCTCGGGCGCCGTCACGCGGCCGCCTCGCGGCGCCCGCCGCCGGTCATCGCGATGCCGAGCTCCTCCTCGGAGGCGTCGGGCGGGAACTCGCCGACGATGCGGCCCTCGTAGATGACGAGGATGCGGTCGGCCAGCGACCGCACCTCCTCGGACTCGAGCGACACGAGAAGGATGCCGCGGCCGGCGTCGCGCTCGGCGACGAGGCGGCGGTGGACGAACTCGATGGCGCCGACGTCGAGGCCGCGCGTCGGCTGGGCGGCGACGAGCACGCGCGGGTTGCAGTCGACCTCGCGGGCGATCACGCACTTCTGCTGGTTGCCGCCCGAGAGGGAGGCGGCGAGCGTGTCGGGGTCGCCACCGCGCACGTCGAACTCGCGGATCAGCGAGCGCGCCCGCGCGGCCATGCGCCGCGTCGACAGCCAGCCCATCTTCGAGAACTTCGGCGTGCGGTACTCGCGCAGCGCGAGGTTCTCGGCGACCGTGAAGTCGAGCACGAGCCCGCGGCGGTGACGGTCCTCGGCGATGTGCGAGACCCCCGCCTCGACCATGCTGCGCACGCCGGCGTTCGTGAGGTCGCGGCCCTCGACGGCGATCGTCCCGGAGTCGGAGGCGCGCAGGCCGGTCACCGCCTCGACGAGCTCGCTCTGCCCGTTGCCGTCGACGCCCGCCAGCGCGACGATCTCGCCCGCGTGGACGGTGAGGTCCACGCCCTGCACGGCGGGCAGGTCGCGGTCGTCGCGCACGTGCAGCCCGTGCACGGCGAGCACGGGGTCGCGGCGCGTCGCGGGCGGCTTGTCGACCCGCAGCAGCACCTCGCGGCCGACCATGAGCCGTGCGAGGCTCTCCTCGGTGGCGCCCTGCGCGGGGACGGTGTCGATCCGCCTGCCCCGCCGCAGCACGGTGATGCGGTCGGCGATCTCGAGCACCTCGCCGAGCTTGTGCGAGATGAGGACGATGGCGCGGCCGTCGTCGCGCAGCGCCCGCAGCACGCGGAACAGCTCGCGCGTCTCCTGGGCGGTGAGCACCGCCGTCGGCTCGTCGAGGACGAGGATCCGCGCGTCGCGATACAGCGCCCGGAGGATCTCCACGCGCTGCTGCTGGCCGACGCTGACGTCCTCGATGCGCGCGTCGGGGTCGACGGCCAGTCCGAAGCGGTCCGACAGCTCGCGCACCCGCGCCGCGGCGGCCCGGACGTCCAGCAGGCCGGCGCGCGTGCGCGGCTCGCCGGCCAGCACGATGTTCTCGGCGACCGTCATGACCGGCACGAGCATGAAGTGCTGGTGGACCATGCCGATCCCCAGCTCGATCGCGCGGCTGGGGGAGTCGATCTCGACGGGCCGGCCGTCGACGATCACCTC
>JAXDHC010000090.1:0-2549 GCA_034664705.1 Solirubrobacteraceae bacterium | reverse complement strand
GCGCTCGCCGAGCCGCGCGCCGAGCAGGTCGTGGCCGGCGGGCGCCCTCACGCGGGCGCCCTCGCGTGCTCCACGAGCGCGACGAGCCAGTCGCGCCAGGCGTCGACGCCCTCGCCGGTCCGGGCGCTCACGAGCATCCGCGGCACGCCGGGATGCACCGCGTCGAGGTGGTGGAGGAACAGCTCGAGGTCGTAGTCGAGGTGCTCGAGCAGGTCGATCTTGTTGACGATCACGAGCTCGCACGCCCGGAACATCAGCGGGTACTTCAGCGGCTTGTCCTCGCCCTCCGTGACCGAGGCGACCATGACCCGGACGTCCTCGCCGATGCGGAACTCGGCCGGGCACACGAGGTTGCCGACGTTCTCCACGATCAGCAGGTCGATGTCGTCCAGGGGCACGTCGCCCAGCGCCGAGCGCACCATGTTCGCGTCGAGGTGGCACTCGCCCCCGAACCCCGGATCGGTGTTCAGCTGCGTCACGGGCACGTGCAGCGCCGCGAGGCGGTCCGCGTCGAGGCTGCCCTGCACGTCGCCCTCGAGCACGCCGGGGCGCACGCCGGGCAGGTCGGCCAGCGTGCGCTCGAGCAGCGTCGTCTTGCCGGCGCCCGGCGCGCTCATGAGGTTGACGACCGTCACGGCGGCATGGTCGAAGTCCGCGCGATTCGCCGCCGCGATGGTGTCGTTGGCGTCCAGGACGCCCTCGACGACGCGGACCTTGGTTCGGTGCATCCTCGTGTCTCCTCCCGGCGGACCGCGCCGGCTACATGTTGCGGATCGTCAGGTACCGGCGGATCTCGGGGAGCTGCGAGGCGACCGCGGCGGCGACGCCGCCCACGACGATGATCCCGGCGACTGCGGCGCTCTTCATGGCGCAGGTCCTTCCTCTGATGGGCTGGTTGTCAGGTCCTCCAGGAGCGCCTCCACGAGCCGCACCCCCTCGTCGAGCGCCGCCCGGACGGGCTCGCTGATCTCGGCCACGACGTCCTCCTCCTCGCCGGTCATGACCGTCCGCGGCTCGCAGCCGACGACGAGGATCCGCGGCAGCGGGCCGCCGAGCGCGCGCGCCAGCGCGAGCACCTTGAGCGGGTCCATGCCGTGCGCGTCGAATCCGACCTCGCCGTCGTCGGTGTCGGGCTCGATCAC
Source organism: Solirubrobacteraceae bacterium (assembly GCA_034664705.1). Classification (GTDB taxonomy): domain Bacteria; phylum Actinomycetota; class Thermoleophilia; order Solirubrobacterales; family Solirubrobacteraceae; genus JAOPZW01. The sequence goes on along the minus strand of JAXDHC010000090.1, from coordinate 1,407 downwards.
GTAGAGCGTCCCCGGGGCCTGGCCGCGCGGCGTCGCGTCCAGCAGCAGCACGGCGTGCCAGCCGTCGTGGAGCGCGTAGGCGAGGTCCATGCCACGGATGCCGTAGTCGACGACGTCGACGCCCGCCGGCAGCATGCGCCGCGCGAGGCGGTCCGCGAGCGCGACGCCGAAGCCATCGTCGCCGAGGAACACGTTGCCGATCCCGGCGACGAGGATCCGCGCGGCGGGGGGCGCGTCCGCGCCGGGCCCGTCGAGCGGCTCGACCTCGTCGGGCGAGAAGAAGAAGCGGTGGCCGGGCTGGCGGCGCTCGCCGAGGTCGCGGCCCGGGTCGTCCTCGACCGTGACCGTGAGCTGGATGTTGCCCTCCATGTCCTGCTCGATGCCCTCGACGACGGCGGTGAGCCCGGCGAGGACGACGTCGAACACGTCGCCGCGGGGGCGCGGGCGCAGGCGCACCCGGCTGCGCCGGCGCAGCTCCACGCCGGCGACCACGACCGTGTCGGGCCCGGGGCGCTCGAGCTCCTCCCAGTAGCTGGGGACGTCGCTCATCGCTCGCGCACCATCCCGAACTCGCGGATGGCGCCGTTCATCCGCATGAGCTCCTCGGGCGTCAGCGCCTCGGTCCGTTCGAGGATCTCCCGCGCGCGCGGGTCGGAGTCGCGCATCTCGGCCTTCTCCTCGTCGGTCAGGCTGAGGATGTTCAGCGTGAGCATCTGGTCGATCTCACCGCCGTCGAAGAGGTCCCCCGGGCTCTCGGGCGCGATGCGCGGGTGGTCCTCGAGGATGATCGGCGAGGACAGCAGCGTGTGGCGCTCGCCGGGCTCGCCGACGAGGACCGGCCACGTCCCGGCGTTGCCCGCGCGGCACGCGTCCGCGACGGCGCGCAGCGCGTCGGGCGGGTCGGTGAGCGAGACGAAGGCGCCGCGGTCCGCGTGCAGGACGGTGTGCGTCGAGCAGAACGTGCGCCGCAGCGCGGCCTCGCGGTCGCCGCCGTCGAACGGCGTGGTGTTCGCGATCCGGACCGCGATGCGCAGCAGCCCGGGGGCGACCCGCTCCGCGGCGACGTCGACGGCGCCGGCCAGCGCGTCCCACGAGCGGACGATCTCTCCCGCCACGGAGCCGTCGCCCTCGCGCAGCGCCTCGTGCTCGGCGCCCGCGGCGACGGCGATCGGCTCGCGGTGGCCGGCGGCCAGGCGGCCGGCGTCGAGCCCCGTGCAGACGATCTCGCGCTCGACGGCCTCGTCCCAGCTCAGGTGACGCTCGCCGGCGACGGCCAGCTCGTCGACGTCCTCGCGCCGCCCGCCGGCGACGCGCACCACGCGGCGCTGCACGACGTGCAGGAAGCGCACGCGCACGTCGATCAGCGCGTCGTCGCCCTCGAGCAGGCAGTCCGTGCGCATGACGTGC
>JAXDHC010000089.1:0-10982 GCA_034664705.1 Solirubrobacteraceae bacterium | reverse complement strand
GTCCACGCCGGCGAGCACGTCGCCTACCTCCTCGCCGCCGTGCTGTTCTGGCGTCCCGTGCTGGGCGCCGACCCGGTGCCCCACCGGCCCGGGCCGGTCACGCGGCTGCTCTACCTCGTCCTCGCCGCGGGGCCGCTCGCGGTGGTGGGCGTCGCGATGAGCGCGAGCCGGCGGCCGTGGTACGCGGCCTACGCGGGCCGGCCCGGCGCGCTGGCCGACCAGCACGCGGCCGGATCGATCATGTGGGTCGGGGGCGGCGTCGCGCTCGCGGCGATCGTCGTGCTCACGACGTGGGCCGCGGTGGAGCGCGAGCACCGCCGGCGCGTCGCCTACGAGGAGGCGGTGACGTGAGGCGCGCGCTCCGCGCCGCGGCGCTCGCGCTGGCCGTGGCCTGCGGCGGCCTGGCGCTGTGGTCGGCGGCGGCCGGCGGCCGGCGGGCGCCCTCACCGCCGCCGCCGCGCGCGACGTCGGCGACGGTCGCCGGGCTCGCCGAGCGCGGGCGCGGGCTGTACGCGACGACGTGCGCGATCTGCCACGGGGAGGACCTGCGCGGCGTCCGCGGGCGCGGGCCGTCGCTGATCGGCGCCGGAGCGGCGGCGGTGGACTTCTACCTCGCGACCGGGCGCATGCCGATCGAGGACCCGACCGACGAGCCGCTGCGCGCCGAGCCGCAGTACGGGCGGCGCGACATCGACGCGCTCGTGGCCTACGTCGGCTCGTTCGGCGGGCCGGCGATCCCGCGCGTGGACCCCGCCGCCGGCGACGTCGCGCGCGGCAAGGAGTCGTTCACGGAGAACTGCGCCGGCTGTCACCAGGTGGTCGGGCGCGGCGGCATCGTCACCGGGGCGCTCGTGCCCGCCGTCACGGACATCCCGCCGCGCCAGCTCGGCGAGGCCGTGCGCGTTGGGCCGTACCTCATGCCGGTGTTCGACGAGAAGCGCCTGCCGGCCGCCGAGCTCGACGACGTCGCGGCCTACCTGCGCTACGCGAGCGACCCCGACGACCGCGGCGGGTGGGGGATCGGCAACATCGGGCCGGTGCCCGAGGGGCTCGTCACGTGGCTCATCGCCGGGCTCGCGCTGCTCGGCGTGGTCCGCCTCCTCGGGGAGCGCGCGCGGTGAGGGCGGGATGGCTGGCGTTCGTGCTCGGGGCGCTGCGCGCGCTCGTGGGCGGCACCGCGCCGCCGGACGCGCGCGCCGACGAGGCGCACGCCGACCCGCGCCGGTACGACGCGCGACCGCATCCGCGCGCCGAGCTGGCGGTCGCCGCGCTGCTCGTGCTCGGCGGGCTGCTCTGGCTCGCCTTCGCCGTCCTGATCATCGTCCACGCCGACACGCAGCTGCTCGGAATCGCGCTCGCCGGCGGCCTGGCGTGCGTCGGCGCCGCGCTGGCGCTGGCGTCGAAGCGCCTGGTCCCGCAGGAGGTGGACGTCGAGCACCGCGATCCGGTGCCGCCGGTCGTCGACGCCGCGCTCACGCGGGAGGTCCACTCGGCCGGCGAGGGGATCTCGCGGCGGCGCGTGCTGGCCGGCGCCGCCGGGGTGGCGGGCTGCGGGCTGGTCGGCGCCCTCGTCGCGCCGCTCACCGCGCTCGGGCCGAACCTCGACGGCGCGCCGAACCGCACGCCGTGGCGGCGCGGACGCCACCTCGTCGACACGAAGGGAAAGCGGCTGCGCGCCGCCGACATCGCGGTCGGCTCGTTCTACAACGTGCTGCCCGAGGGCGATCCCCGGGCGCTCGAGGAGCTCGGCGCGCCGATCGTCGTCGTGCGCGTCGAGCCGGCCACGCTGGACCTCCCGCCCGGACGGGCGGACTGGGCGCCGGACGGGATCCTCGCCTTCTCGCAGATCTGCACCCACGCGGGCTGCGCGGTGTCGCTCTTCCGCTACCCCGTCGACGAGGAGACGTCCAAGCCACCGGCGCTCGTGTGCCCGTGCCACTACTCGACCTTCGACGTGCGGCGCGCCGCGAAGCCGGTCTTCGGCCCCGCCGTGCGCCCGCTGCCCCAGCTCCCGCTGGCCGTCGACGGCGACGGGTTCCTCGTCGCTTCGGGGCCGCTGGCCGGGTCGGTGGGACCGTCGTGGGCCGGCGTGAGGCGGGCCGAGGACCTCCGGTGAGCCGCGACGTCGACGCCGTCGAGTGGGTCGACGAGCGCCTGGGCGCCGGGCGCTTCGTCCGGCGCGCGATGCGCTACGTCTTCCCCGAGCACTGGTCGTTCCTGCTCGGCGAGGTCGCCCTCTACGCGTTCGTGTTCCTCATCCTGTCCGGGACGTTCCTGGCGCTGTTCTTCTCGCCGGACATCTCGAGCCGCGAGATCTACTCGGGCCCGTTCCGCGAGCTCGCCGGCTTCGAGGTCACCCCGGCGTTCCGCTCGACCGCCGCCCTGTCGTCGACGGTCCCCGGCGGGCTGCTGATGCGCCAGGCCCACCACTGGGCGGCGAACGTCTTCGTCGCCGCGATGGTCATGCACCTCATGCGCGTGTTCTTCACCGGCGCGTTCCGCCGGCCGCGCGAGGTGATCTGGGTGCTCGGCGTGATGCTGCTCGGGCTGGGGATCTTCGAGGGGTTCGCCGGCTACTCGCTGCCCGACGACCTCATCTCCGGGATGGGCCTGGCGATCGCCTACAGCGTCGCGATGTCGCTGCCGCTGATCGGCGGCCCGCTCGCCGGTGCGCTGTGGGGCGGCGAGTACCCCGGCTCCGGCGTCATCGAGAGCCGCCTGTTCATCGCCCACGTCTTCATCGTGCCGGCGGTGATGGCGGGGCTCATCGCGCTGCACCTCGCGCTCGTCGCGCGCCACCACCACACGCAGTTCCGCGGCCGCGGGCGGCGGGAGGACAACACCGTCGGCAACCCGATGTGGCCGGCCTACGCCCTGCGCTCGCTCGGCCTCATGTGCCTCGTGATGGCGGTGATCGTGGCGCTCGCGGCGCTCGTGCAGATCAACCCGATCTGGCAGTGGGGCCCGTACGAGCTCAACCGCTCGTCCAACGGCGCGCAGCCGGACTGGTACCTCGGCTGGCTGATCGGGGCGCTGCGCCTCACGCCCGGCGTCGAGGTCCGCATCGGCGACCTGACGCTGATCCCGAACCCGTTCTGGGGCGGCGCGCTCTTCCCGATGGTCGTCTTCGGCGTCGCGCTGCTCTACCCGTTCGCCGAGCGGCGCCTCGCCCGCGACCACCGGCCCCACCACCTGCTCGATCGCCCGCGCGACCACCCGTGGCGCACCGCGTTCGGCGTGGCGTTCCTCGGATGGGTCGTGCTCGTGTTCTACGCGGGCTCGGCCGACCGGGTCTTCTTCGAGCTCGGCTTCTCCTACGAGGGCCAGATCCTGGTCTACCGCTGGCTGGTCCTGCTCGTGCCCGCGACGCTGTTCGTCGCGACGAAGAAGGCCTGCGACGAGCTGCGCCGCAGCGGCGCGCGGCCCGGGCGCGGCGGGCCGCCGGTCTCGGTCATCCGGCGCCCCGACGGCGGGTTCGACGCCGTCCCGCCGACACTCGACGCCGGCGAGGAGCTCAGCCCGAGACGAGGTCCCTGAGCTTCTCGCGGAGCGTCTGGCGCATGATCCGCGCCGACTCGGGGTCGCCGTGCATCAGCGCGCTCGCCATGCCCTTGGCGTGCTCCATGCGGATGTGCGGCGGCAGTGGCGGCACCTCGGGGTCGGTGACGACGTCGATGACCGCCGGGCGGCCGGCGGCGAGCGCGCGGTCCCACGCGGGGCCGACCTCGGCCGGGTCCTCGACGCGGATGCCCTCGAGGCCGATCTGGCGCGCGTAGGCCGCGAAGTCGAACGCGGGCAGGTTCTGGCTCGTCTCGAGCTTGGCGTCGCCGGCGAGCACGCGCTGCTCCCAGGTGACCTGGTTGAGGTCGCCGTTGTTGAGCACGAGGACGACGAGCGGCGGGGACCAGCGGTGCGCGTACGTCGCGAGGTCGATCAGCCCGTTGATGCCGATCATCTGCATGGCGCCGTCGCCGAGGCAGGCGATCACCGGGCGGTCGGGGTGGGCGAGCTTGGCGGCGAGGGCGTACGGCACGGCCGGGCCCATCGTCGCCAGCGTGCCCGACAGCGCGGCGTCCATCCCGCGGCGGAGGCGCAGGTGGCGCGCCCACCAGTTCGTCGCCGAGCCGGAGTCGGCGAGGACGATCGCCCGGTCGGGAAGGCGCTCGGACAGCTCGTGGAAGACGAGCTGCGGGTTGATCGGCTCGGCGGGGACGTGCGCGCGCTCGGCGAGCAGCCGCCACCACGCGGCGACGCCCTCCTCGATCTCCGCGCGCCAGGAGCGGTCCTCCTTGCGCACGAGGTGGGGCATGAGCTCGCGCAGCGTCGCCCCGGCGTCGCCGACGAGGTCCACCTCGTCGGGGTAGCGGATGCCGATCCGCCGCGCGTCGATGTCGATCTGGACCGCGCGCGCCTGGCCCGGCTCGGGCAGCCACTCGGCGTACGGGAAGCCGGTGCCGACCATGAGCAGGGTGTCGCAGCCCTCCATCATGTCGTCGCTCGGCTTCGTGCCGAGCAGGCCGATCGACCCCGTCACGAACGGCAGGTCGTCGGGAACCGCGGCGCGCCCGTTCAGCGCCTTCGCGACCCCCGCGCCGAGCAGCTCGGCGACCGCGATGACCTCGTCCGTCGCGTGCTTCGCGCCGGCGCCGACGAGCATCGCGACCTTCGAGCCCGCGTTGAGCACGTCGGCGGCGCGGCGCAGGTCCTCCTCGCGCGGCACGACGACCGGCGGCGCGAAGCCGACCGACGAGTTGATCGCGCCGTGCGCGCGGGGCGGCGCCTCGTAGTCGAGCTCCTGCACGTCGGACGGGACGATCAGGGCGGTGACCGTGCGCTCGGCCTTCGCGATGCGGACCGCGCGGTCGACGAGGTGGCCGGCCTGCCTTGGGTCGAGGCACTCGCCGAGGTACTCGCCGGCGACGTCCTTGAAGAGGCTGCGCAGGTCGACCTCCTGCTGGTAGTCGCCGCCGAGCGACATGCGCTTCTGCTGGCCGATGATCGCGAGCACCGGAGCGTGGTCGAGCTTGGCGTCGTACAGGCCGTTGAGCAGGTGGATGGCGCCGGGGCCCGAGGTCGCCATGCAGACGCCGAGCTCGCCGGTGAGCTTGGCGTGGGCGGTGGCGGCGAGCGCGGCGATCTCCTCGTGTCGCGTCTGGACGAACTCGATGTCGTCGCCGACCTCGTGGAAGGCGAGGTTCAGGCCGTTCGAGCCGTCGCCGGGATAGCCGTAGATCCGCGTGACGCCCCACTCGCGCAGGCGCCGGAGCATGAAGACAGAGACGTTGGGCGTGCTCATTGACGCGGGGCTACCCCACCGCGCGGGGACGTACCCCGCCCGGCGCCGCGGCGGTCAGCGGCGCGCGAGAGCGGCGGCCGCCAGGCCCAGCGCGCCGGCGCCCGCCGCCGCCAGGAGGTTGCGGTGGCGGGCGAGCTCGACCTGCCGGCTGCGCGGCCTGGACTCGTCGCCGAAGTCGCCGTGCGCGCCGTGGTCGCCGGGCACAGGGGCGAACAGGTAGTCGGTCCGGCGGCGGTGCTCGTCGACCGGCGTGTCGGTCTGCTGGCCGTCGAAGCCGGTGCGGGCGAGGTAGCGGTCGCCGACGATGCCCGGCGTCAGGCGCGCGCCGAGGATCGTCATGACGGTCGAGCCGCCGACCCACAGCTCGCGGCGCTGCGGATGGTCGGCCGCCCAGACGATCGCCCGCGCGGCGACCTCCGGCTGGTAGACCGGCGCGACCGGGCGCGGGGTCCGGGGCATGCGCGTGCGGACCATCCCGAACTGCGTGGTGTTCAGCGCCGGGAGGTGGACGCTCGTCACGTGGACGTTGCGCTTGTCGTGCATGAGCTCGGTGCGCAGGGAGTCGGTGAAGCCGCGGATGCCGTGCTTGGCGCCGCAGTAGGCGCTCTGCAGCGGGATGCCGCGGTAGGCGAGCGCCGATCCGACGTTCACGATCGCGCCGCGGTCGCGCGGGACCATGCGGTTCAGCGCCGCCAGCGTCCCGTAGACCTGCCCGAGGTAGGTGACCTCGGTGACCCGCCGGAACTCCTCGGGCGTGATCTCCCACGTCGGCGCGAGGATCGACGCCATCGCCACGTTGACCCACACGTCGATGTCGCCGAGCTCGGTGCTGACCCGCTGCGCCGCCGCCTGCATCTGCGCGGCGTCGGCCACGTCGGTGGGGACGGCGAGGGCCCGGCCCCCGAGCTCGCGGACCTCGCGGGCCGCCGCCTCGAGGCCCTCCTCGTTGCGCGCGAGCAGCGCGACGTCGTCGCCGCGGCGGGCGAACTCGCGGGCCGTCGCCCGTCCGACGCCCGCGGAGGCCCCTGTGATGACCACGATCATGCCGAGCGGGTTCCCGGCGGAGGGCGCGGCCGAACGGGGATGAGGGTGGTCGCGGCTTCTTGCGCCCGGTCGTGCCGGCCGGCCGTGGCGCTCCGCGCGGTCGCCGCGGCGGCGCGGGCGTGGTTCGCCGGCATCGAGGGGCGGGGGTCGTCCGCCGCCGCGGGCGCCGGCGGGCGACCGTCGCCTCGGTGCCGCACCCCCGCGCCGGCCCCGCCACCGCGCCCCGCACGGAGCGCCCCAGCCCGGAGCAGCACGACCGACGGCTACGCCGCGCCGAGCTCCTCGAGCGACCGCTGCTCCCACGGCGACGGCGTGAACGCCACGCCGCGCGCGGCGCCGACCGTCAGCACGAGCGTGTCGGGGGCGGTGGCGACCGCGCTGCGGGTGAGGGTGGGGTCCGAGACGAACACGAGGGTGCCGGCCGGGGCGTCGAGCTCCTCGCCGCCCACGGTGAACCGGGCGGCCCCGCGCAGCACGACGTAGAGCTCCTCGTGGCCGGCGGTGCCGTCGCTCGTGGTCTCGTCGTGGCGCTCGATGACGAGCTCCCCGGGCGCCGCGGCCACCCAGGCGTTGACGCCGAAGGCGCCGACGCCGAGATGGTGGCGCAGGGGCTTCCAGTCGGGCTCGTCGGGCGACGCCGACAGCGTCGGGATCTCGTCGACGCGCGCGGTGACGAACCCGGCGCTCATCGCGGCGCCCGCACGACGCGGAACAGGCGGCGCCGACGCCCCGTGCGCTGAGCGCGCCCGCCGCCGTGGGCCCCGAGGCGCGCGGCCTGCCAGCTCGCGGCGAGTTGCTGCTCGAGGGTGGATGGAGCGACCATGTGTGGCGACCTCCGATCGCGGTGGTACGTTCGTAACCACCAAAACGCTAATAGAAGTTAGCTAACCTGTCAACCTGAAATGGTGGTTTCACTTGGCCTCGACTCCGGCGCCCGGTGAGCTCGAGCTCGTCCGGGCGTTCGTCAACACCTGGGACGCCGAGCACGACGTCGAGCGCCTCGGCGACGCCGCCGGCGTCCGCAACTGGCTGGCGGAGCACGACCTCCTCGATCCCGGCGCGCGCGTGACCGCCGCCGACCGGCGCCGCGCGATCGAGCTGCGCGAGGCGCTGCGCGCGCTGCTCCTGGCGAACGCCGGCCTGGACCTCGATCCGGCGGCCGCGCCGGCGCTCGACGCGGCCTCCCGGCGCGCGAGGCTGACCGTGCGCTTCGACGAGCACGGCCACGCGAGCACCGCGGTGGAGGCCGGTGGGGTGGACGGCGCGCTGGGCCGGCTGCTGGCGATCGTCGCGGCCGCGCAGGAGGAGGGCGCGTGGAGTCGCCTCAAGGCCTGTCTCGCCGACGATTGCCAGTGGGCGTACTTCGATCGCTCGCGCAACCGGTCCGCGGTGTGGTGTGACATGCGGGTGTGCGGAAACCGCCAGAAGGTGCGCTCGCACCGCGAGCGCCACCGCCCGCACGCCCTAGAGAACTGACCGCTTGCCCGGCCGGAGGACCGGCCGCCGCATCGTCGTTTGCCGGCGCGGTGCCTGCGCAAGGCTCGATGGCATGTCCCTTCGCCGCGTGCTCCCGCTCGTCGCCCTGTTCACCCTCGTCCTCGCCGGCAGCGCGGCGGCCGCCGTGCGCTACGGCAGCGGGGGTCGCGACAGCATCCGCGGCACCGGGACCGCCGACGCGCTCTACGGCCTCGGCGGCAACGACGGGCTGCACGGTCGGGACGGCGCGGACCGGCTGCACGGCGGCAACGGCAACGACACGATCGACGGCGCCGGCGGCGGCGACACGATCGACGGCGGCGACGGCGACGACCGGCTGATCGGCGGCCCGGGCGACGACCGCATCGAGGAGTCCGGCTTCGGCGACGACGACATCTTCGGCGGCGACGGAAACGACACGATCGCCGGCGGCCGCGGCATCGACACCATCGAGGGCGGGCCGGGCAACGACACGATCGCCGGCGGCTCGGCGCCGGACACGGTCGACTGCGGGCCCGGCCACGACGTCGTCTTCATCAACCTCAAGAGCGAGCGCGGCAAGATCCGCAACTGCGAGGACGTCCGCGACGAGCCCGACATCGTGAGCCGCCCGTGCTCGGCCGGCGGCACCGACAACCCCGAGACGCTGCTCGGGACGGGCGGCCCGGACACCTGCGCCGCCGCCGGCGGCGACGACGACGTCGAGGGCGCGGGTGGCGACGACGCGCTCGACGGCGGCGCCGGGAACGACCGGATCTTCGGCCGCTTCGGCAACGACCGCATGGCCGGCGGCGACGGAAACGACGAGATGCAGGGCGGCCGCGGCGACGACGCGATGAGCGGCGGCAACGGCGACGACGAGGTGACCGGCGGCTACGGCCGCGACACGCTCGACGGCGGTCCCGGCGACGACGTCCTCACGCCCGGCTGGGGCGACCGCGGCGAGATCGTCGACTGCGGCCCCGGCACAGACCTCGCCGTCATCGGCCCCGGCGACCGCACGCGGAACTGCGAGCGCGTCCGGCGATGACGACGCGGCCCGCGGGCCTCAGCCGCCTGCGACGAGCGCGCCGATCTCGCCGGCCGCCCACGCGGTCCGCTCGCCGAGCGCCTCGAGCCCGCGCGCGCGGATCCGCGCCTCGGTGCCCCACACGCTGACGACGGCGATCACGCGCTCCCCGTCGAGCACGGGGGCGGAGGCGCCCCACAGCGCGGGCTCGAGCTCGCCGAGCGACAGCGCATGCCCGCGCCGGCGCACCGCCTCGAGCTCCGCCGCCAGGGCGCGGCGGTCGGTGATCGTCGTGTCCGTGAAGCGCCGAAGCGGGGCGGCGAGCGCCGCCGCCCGCTCCTCGGCGGGCAGCCACGCCAGGAACGCCTTCCCCGTCGAGGTCGCGTGCAGCGGCGTCGGGCGCCCGAGCCAGTCGGCGGCCATGACGTGCGGCGCCTGCACCTGGTCGACGTAGACGAGCTGCAGATGGCGGGGAACCGCCAGGCTGACGGTCTCACCGCAGTCGGCCGCGAGCGCGCGGAGCACCGGATGGGCCCGGCGCGCCAGCGGCTCGTGGCCCGCCGCCGCGGCGAGCGCCACCACGGCGTAGCCGACCGTGTAGCGCCCCGTTGCGTCGCGCTCGACGAGGCCGTGGTGCTCGAGCGTCGAGAGGATCCGCCAGGCCGTGCTGCGGTTCAGCGCGCACGCCGTGGCGAGGTCGCCCACCGCCGTCGGCTCGCGCCGCTCGCCGAGCGCGCGCAGCAGCTCGGCCGCGCGGTCGACCGACTGCACACGCTGCGCCCCGCCTGCATTGACCGCGGCCATCGGGTCGTTCATATTACGCGACGGCTGACGCACGATGTGAACGACGCGACACCGCCGGGAGACCGTTCGTGGACTACGCCTACACCCCCGAGCAGCTCGAGCTCCGCGCGCGCGCCCGCGCGCTCGCCGACGAGATCATGGTGCACGAGGAGGCGTGCGAGGAGCACAACGGCCTGCCGCCAGAGGTCCACGGCGAGGTCTCCGGCCGCGTGCGCCACCACGGTCTGAACGCGATCAACATGCCCGCCGAATGGGGCGGCCAGGGCCTCGGCATCACCGAGCAGGTCATCGTCCAGGAGCAGCTCGGATCGCTCACCAACGCGCTGTGGGACATGGTCTGGCGCCCCGCGAACGCGCTGCGCGCGTGCGACGACGCCCAGCGCGAGCGCTGGCTGCTGCCGGGCATCCGCGGCGAGCGGCGCGACTGCGTCGCCGTGACGGAGCGCGACGCCGGCTCGGACCCGACGGCGATCGCCACGACGGCCGAGCGCGTCGACGGCGGCTACCGCCTCGACGGCGAGAAGTGGTTCGTCACGGTCGGCGACGTCGCCGACTACCTCATCGTCCTGGCCAACGTGATGCCCGAGCGCGCGCCGACGCTGTTCCTCGTCGACCGCGACACGCCGGGCGTGCGCGTCCTGCGCACGCCGCGCTACATGCACACGTTCGTCTACGAGCACCCCGAGTTCGCCTTCGAGGGCGCGGTCGTGGGGGAGGACGCGGTGCTCGGCGGGGTCGGCCAGGGCTACGAGCTGACGCGCGACTGGTTCGTCGAGGAGCGGGTGATGATCGCCGCCCGCGCCGTCGGCGCCGCCGAGCGCGCGCTGCGCGAGGCCGTCGCCTGGGCGCGCACGCGGCGCCAGTTCGGCGGGCGCCTCATCGACTTCCAGCTCATCGCGGCGATGGTCGCCGACAGCGTCGTGGACATCTCCACCATCCGCGCGCTTGTGCACCAGGTCGCGTGGGAGGCCGATCAGGGCCTCGAGCGCAAGGCGCTGCACGCCAAGGCGGCCGTCGTCAAGCTCGCCGCGTCGGAGGCCGGCGGGCGCGTGGTCGACCGGGCGCTGCAGATCTTCGGCGGCCGGGGCTACATGCGCGAGAACCCGTGCGAGCGCCTCTACCGCGACCTGCGCGTCGACCGGATCTGGGAGGGCACGTCCGAGATCCAGCGGCTGATCGTCGGCAACGAGGTCGCCAAGCGCGGCCTCGACGGCGTGCTGTCCTTCGGCGCGGCGCCGGCGCCGGCCGGGGCGCCGGCCTGAGCGTGGGCGCGCCGGACGGCCGCGTCGCCCTCGTCACCGGCGCCGGGCGCGGGATCGGCCGCGCCATCGCGGTCGCCCTCGCCCGCGACGG
>JAXDHC010000088.1:0-4183 GCA_034664705.1 Solirubrobacteraceae bacterium | reverse complement strand
GTCGCCGGAGCCCCCCCGCGGGCGCCGCGTCAGCCCTCGAGGACCGCGCCGTCCTCGATGCGCAGCCGGCCGTCGCCGTCGTGCTCGATCGTGACGGCGCCGCGCACGACGACGCCGGCGCCGAACGCCACGTCGCCCGCAACCGTCAGGCGCTCGGCCTCCACGAGCGAGGGCGGCCCCGACGCGAAGCGCTCCTCGAAGTCGGGCAGCAGCTTGTAGACGTCGGCGTCCAGGTCGACGACCGGCGGCGCCTCGCGCCCCTCGGCGAGCCGGACGAGCGCCTCGTCGGTGAGGACGTAGGCGTCCGAGCGCAGCGTCAGCAGGTCGTTCGTCGTCTTGACGGGCGCGAACCGGCTGCGCGGGACACGCAGCGCGCGCGCTCCGTCGAACACGTCGATCGCCGCGCCCATCGCGGTCTCGAGCTGGATCACCGGCGGTGACGCCGGGTCCGACGGGTCGACCGTCTTGCGGTTGACGATCATCGGCAGGCCCAGCGCGCCGTCGCCGCGGTCGAGCTGGTCGCGGAGAGCCTGGAGATCGACCCACAGGTTGTTCGTGTTGAAGAACCGGTGGCGCGAGATGTCCTGGAAGGCGTCGAGGTCCTCGTCGGGCGTCTGGGCGACCTCGCGCAGCACGAGCCCACCGCCGCTTCGGCGCGCGACGTGGCCGCCCTTGCGATCGGCCTCGGTGCGGTCGGCGACCTCCATGAGGAACGGGATCTCCTCCGCGGCGACCCACGCGAGGATCCGCGGATCGAGGACCGCGCCGAGGTTGTCGGCGTTGGAGACGAAGGCGTAGCGGTAGCCGGTGTCGAGGAGCTGTTCGAGCATCCCCGACGTGACGAGCGCCGCATAGAGATCGCCGTGGCCCGGGGGCGCCCACTCGAGCGCGGGATCGTCGGGCCACTCGACGGGGCGCATGTCCTGCGCGCCGATCTTCGGCACCTTGTTCTGGAGGAAGTCGGGGGGCACGTCGGCGGCGATCTCCGGATGGCGCTCCAGGGCCTGCAGCGAGGCGTCGCGCGTGGAGAAGCTGTTCATGAGGACGAGCGGGAGCCGTGCCCCCGTCCGCTCGCGCAGGCCGAGGACCTGGCGGACGATCACGTCCAGGAACGTCAGGCCGTCCTTGACCTCGACCAGCGACTTCGGGCCGCTCATGCCCATGCTCGTGCCGAGGCCGCCGTTCAGCTTGATGACGACCGCGCGATCGAGCGCCTCGGCGGCGTCGGCGTCGGCCAGGTCGCCGGCGTCGGGCAGCGCGTCGACGGGCTCGATCTCGGCCTCCGGCAGGACGCCGGTCTCACCGCCGCGCAGGCGCTCATAGGCGTCGGCGAACGCCTGCACCGCCGCGTCGCCCACGTCGTCGCGGCGCATCTTGTCGATGCTGGCCTGGAGCCCCTCGTCGGTCATCGCGGCCGGATGCTAGCCCGCGGCCAGCTCGAGGAGCCGCGCCGCGTACGCGGGCGCGGTCGGCGCGTCCTCGTGGCGGAAGTAGCAGTACACGGTGATCCCCCCGTCGAGCATCGGACGGATGCGCCCGGCCCACGCGCGCAGCGCGTCGTCGTCGTACGGCGGGTCGCGGAAGCGCAGGTAGCGGAAGGACGCCGGGGTCTCGAGCTGGTTGACGCGCACCGCCCCCCAGCGCTCGAGCGCCGGCTCGATGCCGTCCCACGACGGGTCGCGCAGGTCCACGGCGACGTGCAGGTCGGCGTCGATCGCCTCGAGCAGGGCGCCGAGGAACTCGTCGTCGCGGCGCTTCCTCTCGTGGAGGCGCACGAGGACCGGGCCGAGGCGGTCGCCGAGCGCGCGGGCGCGCTCGCACAGCGCCGGCACGCCGTCCAGGCGACCCCACACGGAGATCGCCATCGGCGCCTTGAGGGCGAAGCGGAACCCGTCGGGCACGCCGGCCGCCCAGCGCTCGAGCTGCGCGGTGGGCGGCAGGCGGTAGTAGGTCGTGTTGAGCTCGACGGTGGGCAGGCGCTCCGCGTAGGCGGCGAGAAAGTCGGCCGGCCGAGTCCCCGGCGGGTAGAAGCCCGGCCGCCACGTCGGGAACGAGAACCCCGACGCCCCGGCGAGCAGGCGGCCCGGATCGCCGGCGCCCACGTCGCTCACTCCCAGGAGCGCAGGTAGACGGCCTGCTCGGGCGTGAGGCTGTCGATCTGCACGCCGAGCGCGGCCAGCTTCAGCGCCGCCACCTCGCGGTCGATGTGCGCCGGCACCGGGTGGACCCCGGGCACGAGCTCGCCGCGGCGGCGCACGAGCTCCTCGGCGCACAGCGCCTGCAGCGCGAACGACAGGTCCATGACGGCGGCCGGGTGCCCCTCGGCGGCGGCCAGGTTGACGACGCGGCCGCGGGCCAGGAGGTTCAGCCGGCGGTCGCCGAGGTCGTACTGCTCGACGAGCGGGCGCACCTCGCGCACGCCGCCGATGGCCAGCTCGCGGAGGTCGCCGACGCTGATCTCGACGTCGAAGTGCCCGGAGTTCGCCAGGACGGCGCCGTCCTTCATGCGCTCGAAGTGCTCGCGCGTGAGGGCGTCGCGCCCGCCGGTCACCGTCACGAAGACGTCGCCGCGGGCCGCGGCGTCGAGCGCCGGCATGACCTCGAAGCCCTCCATGCGCGCCTCGAGCGCCGCGAGCGGGTCGACCTCGCAGACGATCACCGACGCGCCGGCGCCGCGCGCCCGGATGGCGACGCCGCGCCCGGTCCAGCCGTAGCCGAGCACGACGAACGTGCGCCCCGCCAGCAGCAGGTTCGTCGCGCGCAGGATGCCGTCGAGCGTGGACTGGCCGGTGCCGTAGCGGTCGTTGAACGCCCGCTCGCTGCGCGCCTCGTTGACCGCGTAGACCGGACACGCGAGGCGTCCCTCGGCCTCGATACCGCGGATGCGCACGAGGCCGGTCGTCGTCTCCTCCATCGCGCCGAGCAGGCGCTCGGCGCGCTCGCCGCCCGCGGCGTGCAGGACGGTGATGAGGTCGGCGCCGTCGTCGATCGTCACCTGCGGCTCGCCGGCGACCAGCGCGGCGACGTTCGCGGCGTAGGCGTCGACGTCCTCGCCGCGCACGGCGTGGACCTCGGTCCCGTAGCGGTCGACCAGCGCGGCGGCCGTGTCGTCCTGCGTCGAGAGCGGGTTGGCCGCGCACAGCATGGCGCGGGCGCCGCCGGCCATGAGCGTGCGCACGAGGTTCGCCGTCTCGGCGGTCACGTGCAGGCACAGGCCGACCGAGATGCCGTCGAGCGGGCGCTCGCGCTCGAAGCGCTCGCGGATCGACCGCAGGACGGGCATCTGGCCGTCGGCCCATTCGATCCGGGCGTGGCCCGCATCGGCGAGCGAGATGTCGGCGACGCGGCTGGCCATCACCGCAGCTTGTCATGCAACGCCGAAGGGGCGGTCTCGAGAGCCCGCCCCTTCGCGCGATTCGGTGCGATGTGCGGCCAGGCGCCTAGTAGCGGTAGTGGTCGCTCTTGTAGGGGCCGCCGACCGGCACGTCGATGTACGAGGCCTGGTCGGGCGTCAGCTCGGTCAGCCGGACGCCGAGGGCGTCGAGGTGCAGGCGCGCGACCTTCTCGTCGAGGTGCTTCGGCAGCACGTAGACCTGCTTCTCGTACTCGTCGTTCTTCGTGAACAGCTCGATCTGGGCGATCGTCTGGTTCGAGAACGAGTTCGACATCACGAAGCTCGGGTGGCCCGTCGCGTTGCCCAGGTTCAGCAGGCGCCCCTCCGAGAGCACGATGATCGAGCGGCCGTCGGAGAAGACCCACTCGTCGACCTGCGGCTTGATGTTCTTGCGCTCGACGTCGTCGCGGCGCTCGAGGCCGGCCATGTCGATCTCGTTGTCGAAGTGGCCGATGTTGCCGACGATCGCCTGGTGCTTCATGCGGCCCATCTGGTCGGCGGTGATGACGTCCTTGTTGCCGGTCGCCGTGATGAAGATGTCGCCGGTCTCGATGACGTCCTCCAGCGTGGCCACCTGGTAGCCCTCCATCGCCGCCTGGAGCGCGCAGATCGGGTCGATCTCGGTGACGATGACGCGCGCGCCCTGGCCGCGCAGCGACTCGGCGCAGCCCTTGCCGACGTCGCCGTAGCCGCAGACGACGGCGACCTTGCCGCCGATCATCACGTCGGTCGCGCGGTTGATGCCGTCGATGAGCGAGTGCCGGCAGCCGTAGAGGTTGTCGAACTTCG
>JAXDHC010000087.1:0-4473 GCA_034664705.1 Solirubrobacteraceae bacterium | reverse complement strand
GTCTACCAGTTCCACCACGCCCGCTCTCCGAGGTGCGCGCTGACGCGCCGGATTGTATGGTCCGCGGCCGTCATGGCCGCGGGCGTGGTGATCGAGCATCCCAACCGCCGCCGGGCGGCGAACCGGGCGACGAAGCTGCTCGTCGTGGTGCTGCTCCTGCTCTCCGCGGCGCTCGTCGCCGTCGTGACCGTCGGGGGATGGGACGTCCTGGAGGACGCGAAGGCCGTCCAGGTCGTCGCCATCGCCCTCTACGTCCTCATGGCGCTGCTCGTCGCGTTCTGGCGCCGCGGCGTGCTGCCGGTCGCCGCGGCGCTCGCCATCGTCATGCTGCTCTTCGCCGCCGTGTCCGGCGTCGCATGGTTCGATCGCGACGGCGCCGCCTACGCCGATGCGGCCGTCGACGCCGGCACGCTCGGGCTCGTCACGCTGCTGATCGTGCCCCTCCAGGCCCTGCTCATCGTCACCGCGTTGATCGCCTTCCGGCAGGCGTGGAACGTCGAGGTCGAGCGCCACCCCGACGAGACCGCCGCCCCGGCCGCCGCGCGGGCCGGCTGACCGCACGCCGGCGCGTACGATGTCCCCGCGCCCGGGTGGCGGAATTGGTCAGACGCGCGGCGCTCAAAACGCCGTGGCCTTCGGGCCATGTGGGTTCGAGTCCCACCCCGGGTATCGGTCGGTCGCCGGCCAGGCGCGCGCCGCGCGCCGCGCGCGGGTCCGGTAGACCTCCGCCGCGATGCTGCGGCGGGGACTGACACGGGCCAGCGATGCGCTGCTTGCGCTGGCCGCGCTGGCGGCGGTCCTCGCGCTGGTCGCGCCGTCGGGCGCGCTGGCCCGGCGATCGGACCTCGTGCTCGCCGCGCTGGTGCTGTTCACGGCGCTCGGCATCGCGCCGGCTCAGCTCGTCCGTCTCCGCGAGCACAAGGCGGCGCTGGCGGCCCTCGTGCTGGCCCCGTTCGTCGTGCTCGTCCCGGTGGCCTGGCTCATCAGCCGGCTCTTCTCGGGCCCCGTCCGCGACGGCGTGCTGGCCCTCGGCGTGTCATCGACCGAGGTCGCCGCGGTCGGGCTGGTCGCGCTGGCCGGCGGGAGCGCCGTCCTCGCCCTCGGCGCGCTCACGGGCTCGCTGGTCGTCTCCGCCCTGGCCGGTCCCGTGCTGGTCGGCGCGCTCGCGGGCGCCGCCGCGGACGTCGCCGTCGGCGAGCTGATGGCCCGTTTCGCGCTCGTCGTGCTGCTGCCCCTGGCGCTCGGGCTGATCGCGCGGGCGCGCCTCCCCGGTCTCGGACGGGCGGAGGCCGAGCTCGCGGGCCTGGGCACCATCGCCGTGGTGGTCCTCGTCTACGCGGCGATGAGCGGGGCGCGCGCGGGCGACGACCTGCTTCCGGCTCTCGGCGCGAGCGCGCTGTTCCTCGTCGCCTCCACGGTCCCGGCCGCGGCGTGGATGGCGCTCGTGCGCGCCGATCTGCGGTCCACCGGCGCACTGGTCATCGAGCTGCGCGACTTCGCGGTCGCCGCAGCGCTGGCCGCGCAGGCGTTCGGACCCCCCGCGGCGACGGTGTCCGGCGTGTACGGCGTCCTCATGCTGCTGCTCGGCGCCGCCGCGGCGCACGTGCTGCCGAAGCTCGACCGTGGCGAGACCGGCCCCGTGCCGAGCCCGGCCGCGTAGCGGCGACCACCGCCGTGCGCATGGCCCTGCCTGCGCGGTGGCCTACCACCCGGGGCGCACCCGAGCCCGAGGAAGGTCATCGAATGCCCCGCCGGATTCACGTCGTGCCGCACGACGGCCACTGGGAGATCAGGCACGACACCGACCCCGATGCCGTCTCGGTCCACGCGACCCGGCACGACGCCGAGGCCGAGGCCGGGCGCCACGCCGCCGCCCACGGGGACACTGAGGTCGTCATCCACGACGGCGACGAGCTCATCCGCATCGAGGTGGAGTGAGCGCCGCTCAGCCGACGAGCGCGTAGAGCTCGTCGGCGAGTCCGGGCGCCGCGGCGAGGACCCCTGCCGGCAGCCCGTCGCGCGCCGGGAGCTCGCGGACCAGCAGGCCGGCCTGCTCGCACAGCATCGTCCCGGCGCCGATGTCCCACGGCGAGATGCCGCGCTCGTAGTAGGCGTCGCACCGGCCCAGCGCCGTCCACGCGAGATCGAGCGCCGCGCTGCCGAGGCGGCGGATGTCCGCGACGTGCGGGAGCACGCGCGCGACGATCTCGGCCTGCCGGGCGCGCACGCCCGCGTCGTAGGCGAACCCCGTCGCCACCAGCGCGCGCCCGAGCTCCGCGCGATCCGAGGCCCGCAGCGGCTCGGCGCCGAGCGTCGCGCTCTCGCCGAGCACGACCTCGAAGCGCTCCTCGCGCAGCGGGTCCAGGATCACGGCGGCGCATCCCTCGCAGGCCACGCTGACGGACCACTGGGGGATGCCGAACAGGTAGTTGACGGTGCCGTCGAGCGGGTCCACGACCCAGCGCAGGCCGCTCGTGCCGGTGACGTCGTCGCCCTCCTCCCCCATGATCGAGTCGTCCGGGCGATGCCGGCGCAGCACGTCGCGGATCGCGCGCTCGGCGGCGAGGTCGGCGTCGCTGACCAGGTCGGTCGGCGTGCTCTTGCTCGTGACCCCGCGCGGCCCGCGGGCGTCCTCGTAGCGCTCGACGAGCACGGCGCCGGCGGCCTCCGCGGCCTCGACGGCGACGGCGAGCAGGGCGCGGCCCTCGCTCACAGCGGAGGGCGGCGGTCCGCCCAGGGCCGGGCCTGCTCGAGCTGGGCGGCGAGGGCCAGGAGCGTCGCCTCGTCGCGGGGGCGGCCGGCCAGCTGCACGGCGAGCGGCAGGCCCGCGTGGTCGAAACCGGCGGGGACCGAGCACGCCGGCTGCCCGGTGGCGTTGAAGACGCCGTAGAACGGCACCTTCGCGGCGGCCGCGTTGAGCGTCCGCACGGCGCCGCGCCCCTCCAGCGCGCCGACGCGGAACGGCGGCCCGGTCGGCCCCGGCAGCAGCACGGCGTCGAACGTCGCGAGCACCGACTGCACCCGCGCGGCCATCAGCGCCTCGCCGGCCCGCGCGCGGGCGACCGCGCCGCGCGGCACGAGGCTCCCGAGCCGCGCCATCGCGCGGGTCCGCCGCTCCAGCAGCTCGGGTTGCGCCACGCCCGCGGCTTCGTCGTGGATCCCGCGCAGGTAGCGCGCCAGCACGTTCGTGAACGCGGACGGCGGGTACTCGATCTCGCGCTCGACGACGTCGTGGCCGAGCGAGCGCAGCACGTCGGCGGTCGCCTCGACCGCGCCGCGCTGCTCGCCGCCGAGCCGCGCGACGACGCCCGGCGGCAGCTTTGTCGACAGGGCGATGCGCATCCGCCGCGGCACCGTCAGTGCCGCCGCGCGCGCGAACCCGCCGGGCGGCGCGTCGTCGGCCACGGCGTCGAGGAACAGCGCCGCGTCCGCGACCGAGCGGGCGAGCGGACCGTGGTGGTTGAGGCCGTGCCAGCCCTCGCTCGCGCCGCGCGCGAGCGGCAGGCGGTCGCGCTGCGGCTTGATGCCGAACACGCCGCAGAACGCGGCGGGGATCCGCACCGAGCCGGCGCCGTCGGACCCGAGGGCGACGCCGCAGAGGCCGGCGGCGACGGCGGCGCCCGAGCCGCCGCTCGAGCCGCCGGGCGTGCGGTCCAGCCGCCACGGGTTGCGCGCGGCGCCGAACGACGTGCTCTCGGTCCACGGCCACATCATCAGCTCGGGGACGTGGGTCTTGCCGACGACCACCGCCCCCGCGGTGCGCAGCCGGCGCACGATCTCGGCGTCGGAGTCGCGCGGCTGCGCGCCCGTCGCGACCGTGCCCATCGCCGTGATCTCCCCGGCCATGTGCGTGTCGTCCTTGATGGCCACCGGCACGCCGAGGAGCGGGCGCAGGTCCCCGCCGCGGCGGCGCGCGTCGGCCTGGTCGGCCTCGACCAGGGCCCGGTCGGCCAGCACGACGCGGTAGGCGTGCAGCTCGGGGTCGACCCGGGCGATCCGGTCCAGCGTGGCCTGGACGACCTCCCGCGCGGACACCTCGCCGGCGGCGATCAGCTGCGCCTGACGGGTCGCGCCGGCGAAGGCGAGCTCGGTGGCGTCCACCGTTGCGTCAGTCCCGGCCGGCGGCCATCTCGACGAAGTAGTCGAGCGCCTTCGGGTTCGCGAGCGAGTCGCGGCTCGCGGCCTGCTCGGGCGACTGGCCCATGAGGATCCGCTTCACGGGCACCTCGAGCACCTTGCCCGAGAGCGTCCGCGGCACCTCGGCGATCGCGTGGACCTCATTGGGCACGTGGCGCGGCGAGCAGTCCTCGCGGATGCGCGTGCGCAGCTGCTTGACGAGGTCCTCGTCGAGCTCGGCGCCCTCGCGCAGCACCACGAACAGCGGCATCCAGCCGTCCGTCCCCTCGCGCGGGATGTCGACGACCAGGGCGTCGGTGATCTCGTCGAGCGACAGGACCGCCCGGTAGATCTCGC
>JAXDHC010000086.1:0-3633 GCA_034664705.1 Solirubrobacteraceae bacterium | reverse complement strand
GGAGCGAGAACTGGGGGTTCTCGCCGTACTCGAAGGAGGACCTCGACTGGTACACGTCGGAGATGCGCCTCGTGTTCGACCGGCCGTGGTTCATGGTCGCCGAGCGCGAGGGCGAGACGGTCGCCGTCGCGATCAGCGTGCCCGATATCAACCAGGTCCTCAAGAAGATGAACGGCCGCATCCTGCCCTTCGGCTGGTGGCACTACCTGCGGCGGCGGAGGATCATCGACCGCGTGCGGGTCGGCTTCCTCGGCGTCAAGCCGGAGTACCAGCACACCGGGGTCGCCGCGGCGCTCTACGTCGAGCACTTCGACGAGTCGGCGCGCTCGCCCATCAAGTGGGGCGAGATGGGCTGGATCCTCGAGACCAACCGGGCGATGAACCGGGGCATGAAGGCCATGAACGGCCGGATCGTCAAGCGCTACCGCATCTACGAGCGGCTGCTGGACGGCGACGGCCCCGGCGGGGTCCGCACGCCGGAGTAGACTCGCCGCGATGGAGCATCCGTCTTCCGACGCTCGCCTCGACGACGCCGCCGTCGGCGACTTCGAGGAGGTCGATGCCGTCCCCGTTCTCTCGGAGGCCGGGCCGCTCGAGCGGCGCCGTCCCGCCGGCCAGGTCGTCGTCCGCCAGGCCGCCGCCGTCGCCGCCACGTCGTTCGCCGCCGGGATCGCCACCGTGGCGGTGGCCCGCGTCGCCAAGGGGCGCCGCGCCCGGCGCCGCTCGCGCCGGGCCGTGGGCAACGTCATCGCGTCGCGCTCGTTCCTCGTCGACGTGCACCTGCTCTCCTCGCGCGACTGACGCGCTGCGCTGCGCGCGACCGAGGTCCTAAGACCAACTACGACCAAAGTCGTAGTCGGCGTGCGCCTTCTCCGCTGTGCGGACAAGCCGCGTCGCGGGAAACTCCACCTCACGTCGGCACGGCTGCCGCACGATCGACTCGGGAGTTCGGATTTCCCAAGCCGAGCACGGAAGCACCCGAGGGGGGAGGGACGCCGGGGGGCGGTCCCTCCTTCCAGGGATTTCTCTCGCGCCGCGCCCAGGCGCCGCGCGAGCCGCCCCTCCACTCGTCGTCCCGGCGCTGCGCGCGCCGCGGACGGCGGCGGGCCGGTCGACAAGGGGCCCGGCCCTCGACCGCGGGCGCCACGCGCCCGATCGAGCGGTGGCCGAGCCCGCAACGTGCGGCCATGCCCCCGCGCGGCGTCGGCCGGCGGGCATAGAGTCCCGCGCCCCCGATGCTCGAGGTTCGTGAACACGTGCGCCCGCGCTGGGCGTTCCGCCTGCCCGGCGGCGCGCCCGACGGCGTGCTGCGCCGGCGCGGGGGCGTCCTCGAGCGCCTGCTCCACGTCGACGGCCGCCCGGCGGTCGTGCGCGTGGCCCAGACCGGCCGCGACGAGGTCCTGTTCGGGGCGCGCGCCGAGGCGCGCGACGTCGCGTGCGAGGCGATCGGGCGCATGCGCTTCGCCCTCGGCGTCGACGACGACCTGCGCCCGTTCCACGAGCGCTTCCGCTTCGACCCGCTGATCGGGCCGTCGGTCCGCGCGCGGCCCTGGCTGCGCGTCACCCGCCGCCCCGACCCGTTCGAGGCGCTCGCGTGGGCGATCTGCGAGCAGCTCATCGAGTTCGACCGCGCCGTCACGATCCAGCGGCGCATCGTCGCCCGCCTGGGGCGGCGGTGCGCCACCACGGGCCTGCGCGACCTGCCGGAGGCGGACCGCCTGGCCGCAACCGCGCCCGCCCTGCTGCAGAGCATGGACCTCTCGGCCGGCCGTGCGATCGCGCTGCGGCGCGTCGCGCGAGAGGTGGCCAGCGGTCGCGCGGACCTCCGCGCCGGCGACCACGAGCACGGGTGGCGGCGGCTGCGCGCCATCCCGGGCATCGGGCGATGGACGATCGAGATGCTCGCCCTGCACGGCCAGGGCCGCTACGACCAGGTGCCCGCGGGGGACCTCAACCTCCTGAAGCTCACCGGCCGCGTCACGACCGGCGACCCGCGCGCGCGCGCGACCGAGGACGAGGTCCGCGCGCTCTTCGCGCCCTACGACGGCTGGGCCGGGCTGGCCGCCGCGCACGCGATGCGCGCGGCGGCCCGCCGGACCGAGCGCTACACGCCCTCGCCGGGCAGGAACTCGTTCGTCAGCGCGCCGGTCACCACGCCGGGGTTGCGCACCAGGCGGTTGCGCGCCATCCACTCGCTGTAGCGCGCCCACTCCGTCGGGTCCATGTAGCCGAACGGCTTGGACGAGTCCGCCGGGAAGAACACAGGCATCGTCGCCTTGACGACCGCCTCCTGGAGATCGCGCTCGAGGTCGCGGTTGGCGCGCAGCAGCGGCGCGATGCCCGCCTCGTGATTTTTGCGCAGGGCGGTCATGCCCTGGCTGAGGGCGCGCATGAAGCGCCGGATCTTCGCGCCGTTCTCACGCACGTCGGCCTCGCGGGCGACCACGATCAGCTCGTTGTAGGTCGGCACGCCCGCGTTCTCCATCCGGATGACGCGCGGGCGCTTGTGCTCCATCTGCAGCTGGACGGCCTCGTAGTTCCAGAACGACCCGAGCGTCGCGTCGACCTTGCGCGACAGCATGGCCGGCGTGAGGTTGAAGCCGACGTTGACCTCCTTGACGCTCGCCGGGTCCACGCCCGCGCGGTCGAGGACCGCCTTCAGGTAGGCCGACTGGTACGGGATCCCGGCCGTGCCGACCGTCTTGCCGGCGAGCTGCGACGGCGACGTGATCGCGTTGCGCCCGATCGACACGAGCGACGTCAGCGGCTTCTGGACCAGCGCGCCCACCGCCACGAGCTTCTGGCCCTTGTCGCGCGCGAGCAGCAGCTCGGGCTCGTAGGAGATCGCGAGGTCGACGCGCCCGGCGGCGAGCAGCTTCAGCGGCGCCGCCGGATCCGCCGGCGTCTGGATGTCGAGGTCGACGCCCGCGCGCCGGAACGCGCCGGTGCCCTGGGCGGCGTAGATCCCGGCGTGATCGGCGTTGGGGAAGTAGTCGAGCATGAGCCGCACCGGCTCGCGGGCCGTGGGGCCCGTGGGCTCCGACCGTTCCCCGCAGGCTGCCAGCGCCCCCGCGGCGACGAGGGCGAGCACGGCACAGATCAGACGGCGGGTCATCGGGGGTTCGGTCCTTCCTGTCGGCGATGGGCCCACGGCACGAGGCGGCGCTCGGCCAGGGCGAGGATGGAGAAGAGGGAGACGGCGAACGCCGCGAGGAGCACGACGGCGGCGTACGCCCGCGGCGTCTCGAGCTGCGGGATGGCCTGGAGCATGAGGTGCCCGAGGCCCTCGCTCGAGCCGGCGTACTCGGCGAACACGGCGCCGATGACGGCCACGGCGACGGCGATCTTCGCGCCGCTCAGCGCCGCGGGCAGCGCGGCGGGCGCCTCGGCGTAGCGGAACGCCTGCCAGCGCGAGGCGTCGAGCGTGCGCAGCAGCTTGATCTGGTCGGGGTCGACGGCGCCGAGCGCGTCGAGCGTCGTGACCACGATCGGGAAGAAGCAGACGAGCGCGATGATCGCCAGCTTGGGCAGGATCCCGAAGCCGAACCAGACGACGAGCAGCGGCGCGATGATCACGATCGGCACGGCCTGCGAGGCGACGAGCAGCGGGTAGGTCCCGCGCCGCAGCGTCCC